>JAETUM010000033.1 GCA_021768625.1 Candidatus Stoquefichus sp.
GTGCATAATAATCCAGAATGTGCATTATGTGATGGACCACAATCATTAAAACCAAAAAAATATACAGAATTGATTGAAGAAATCAAAGAAATTGGTAAAATAGTAGGAAAAGAAGTATAGGAGTGAAATTATGGAAATGAAAGTTAATTTAGGAAAAGATAGTTATCCTATTTATATAGAACAGGGAATATTAGATCATATATTAGAATATGTTGAAACTGTTTTTCAAGGCAATAAGATTATGATTATTTCTGATGATCAAGTTTTTTCTTATTATGGAGATAAGGTTGAAAATCAATTAAAAGAAAAATATCAAGTGGGTCATGTTGTTATTGAACATGGAGAACAGTCAAAACGTTTTGATATTCTTCCAAGTATATATAGTCAATTGCTTTCATTTCAACTTACAAGAACTGATTTAATTATTGCTTTAGGTGGAGGAGTTATTGGAGATTTGGCTGGATTTGTTGCGAGTTCTTTTCTAAGAGGCGTTCAATTCATTCAAATTCCAACATCTCTTTTAGCTCAAGTAGATTCTAGTGTAGGTGGAAAAGTTGCTGTTGATTTACCAGAAGGGAAAAATTTGGTCGGTGCTTTTAAACACCCATCTATGGTTTTGATTGATCCATTGACACTAAAAACTTTAGACAAACGTTTTATTTGTGATGGTATGGGTGAAGTGATTAAATATGGATGTATATTTGATAAAAAATTGTTTCAACAACTTAATTCTTATCAATCATTTGAGGAACTTTATCAAGATATAGATGATATTATTTATCAATGTGTTGATCTCAAAAGAATTGTGGTTGAAAAAGATTTATTTGACTTTGGGGATCGTTTGGCTTTAAATTTTGGACATACATTAGGACATGCTATTGAACAATATTATCATTATGAAAATTACTCACATGGCGAAGCAGTAAGTATAGGTATGGTTCAATTAACACGTATTGCTGAATTAAAACAACTCACAAAAGAAGGAACTTCTCAACAAATAGAAGAAGTTGTTAAAAAGTATCAATTACCAAGTATATCACATTTAAAAACACAAGATTTAAAACAAGCTATGGCTTTAGATAAGAAGAATATTCATAAAAAACTATCATTTGTATTATTAAAAGAAATAGGAACATCTTATGTTTACCCAAATGATTTGTCTTTCATAGATGAAGTTGAGGAGGTATAGAATGATACGTATTGCTATTACGCCTAAAAAAATAAAAGGAAGTGTACAAGTTCCACCTTCAAAAAGTTTAGCTCATAGAGCTATTATTTGTGCTTCACTTGCTAGAGGGAAAAGTATTATTAGAAATATTGAATACTCAAAAGATATTGAAGCAACAATTTCAGCTATGAAAGAATTAGGAACAATGATATTTCAATATGATGATTATTTAGAAATAGATGGAACCACAACATTCTTTAGAAATAATTGTGAAATTGATTGTTGTGAATCTGGTTCAACATTAAGATTTATTGTTCCTATATCTATTGTCTGTGAAGCAAATGTTCATTTTAAAGGTGAAGGACGTTTAGGGAAACGTCCATTAGATGTTTATTATCATATATTTGATCAACAAAATATTAGTTATTTATATCGTGAAAATGTTTTGGATTTATATATAAGAGGACAATTACAAGGTGGAGAGTTTGAAATTCCTGGAGATGTTTCATCACAATTTATTAGTGGATTACTCTTTGCTTTACCATTAATGGATCAAGATTCAAAAATCATTATAACATCTCCACTTCAATCAAAGGGTTATATTGATTTAACAATTCAAATGTTAAATCAGTATGGAATAGAAATTATTCATCATGATTATCAAGAATTTATTATTCGTGGTCGTCAACAATATCAACCATGTGATTATAGTGTTGAAGCAGATTTTTCTCAAGCTGCATTTTATTTAGTTGCTGGAGCACTAGGAAATGATGTGGCTATGAAAGGTTTGAATTTAGAAACAAAGCAAGGAGATAAAGAAGCTGTTCAGATATTAGAAAAGATGGGTTGTTGTTTGACTCCAGTTGATGATGGTCATCAAATGTATCCAGGAATATTAACAGCAACAACTATAGATGGATCACAATGCCCAGATATTATACCTGTTATAGCTTTAGCATGTGCAATGAGTCGAGGTGTGAGTCATATTGTGAATATAGAACGATTACGTATTAAAGAATGTGATCGTTTAAAGGCGACAGTAGAAGTTATTAATCAATTAGGTGGTATTGCAAAAGAAGAAAAAGATTCTATGATTATTGAAGGTGTTTCTTCACTTCATGGTGGTATGGTTTCTTCATATAATGATCATCGTATGGCAATGATGGAGGCTATTGCTTCAACAGTATGTGAAGATGTTGTTGTTATTGATCAAAAAGAATGTGTTCAAAAATCATATCCAAGTTTTTGGGAACATTTTGAAAGTTTAGGAGGTGTTTATGATGAGTTCGACATGGGGGACTAATATAGAGTTATCTATTTTTGGTGAAAGTCATGGGCAAGCTATAGGTATTGTGATTGGGAATTTGCCTGCTGGCATAAAATTAGATATGGAAGAAATCAATAAAAATATGAAACGTCGAGCACCAGGACAAAATAAAATGTCTACACCTCGTAAAGAAACAGACGAAGTGCATATCATGAGTGGTGTTATTGATGATATCACAACTGGAGCACCATTATGTGCCATGATATACAATAGTGATCAACATTCAAAAGATTATTCACTATTGAAAGAGTGTATGCGACCAGGACATAGTGATTATCCAGCTTATATCAAATATAAAGGTTTTAATGATGTAAGAGGTGGTGGTCATTTTTCTGGACGATTAACAGCACCTATTGTTTTTGCTGGTAGTGTAGCAAGGCAAATCTTAAAACAAAAAGGTATAGTGATAGGGGCACATATTCAAAGTATTAAGGATATAGAGGATAAAAGATTTCCTATAGATATGAGTGAAGAAGCAATGGATAGCTTATTAACACATCAATACCCAACTTTAGATCAAGATGTCTTCTGTAAGATGCAAGAAGAAATTGAAAAAGCAAGAATGAATCAGGATTCAGTTGGTGGAAAGATTGAATGTATGGTTTTAAATGTTCCTGCTGGTTTGGGAAATCCATTCTTTGATTCTATAGAATCACATTTATCTCCCTTATTATTTAGTATCCCAGCTGTGAAAAGTGTAAGTTTTGGACTTGGAGAAGACATTACAAAATTATATGGGCATCAAAGTAATGATTGTTATTATTATGAGGATGGACAAGTTAAAACACATACAAATCATAATGGTGGTATTATAGGTGGTATTAGTAATGGTATGCCTATTGTTTTAACTGTAGGAATAAAACCAACACCATCTATTTCACAAACCCAAAAAACAATTAATGTAAAAACAAAGGAAAATATAGAATTTAATATTACAGGAAGGCATGATCCATGTATTGTTCCTAGAGCAGTTGTTGTTGTTGAATCAATGGTTGCATTAGGTATTTTGGACATGATAAATAAATAATGAAAGATTTAAAGCAATGTAGAGAAGAAATAGATATCATTGATCAACAAATGATTGAATTATTTGAAAAAAGAATGAATGTTGCAAAAGATGTTGTTCTTTATAAATTAGAACATGATATGCCTATATTTCAATCTGATAGAGAAATGCAAGTGATAGAGAAAAATGTAAATCGTATCCAAAATCCTCAACTAAAAAAATATGCTGAGATTTATATTCAAGATATGATGAATATTTCAAAGTCTTATCAAGCATCACATATTCCTATTCACTCATCATATGATTTAAAAGAACCCCATTATCAAAATATTGTTGTGGGATTTCAAGGTGTTTCTGGATCTTTTTCAGAACATGCATTAGAAAGTTATTTTGGGAGTGATACAAAGAGAAAGAATTTTCAACAATTTGAGGATGTTTTTAAAGCTTTACAAGACAATGAAATTGATTATGGAGTTGTTCCTTTAGAAAATTCATCTACAGGAGCTATTAATGATAATTATGATTTAATAAGAGATTATGGTTTTTTTATAGTAGGAGAACAAAATCTTTCTATTTCTCAACACTTACTAGGTTTAAAAGGGACAAAACTTGAAGATATTACAGATGTTTATTCTCATCCACAAGGAATACTTCAATGTACACAGTTTTTAAGTCAATATCCTCAAATTCAATCACATGAATATGTTAATACAGCAATATCTGCTAAATATATAGCCAATCAACAAAATCCACATTTTGCAGCTATTGCTTCTAAAAAAGCTGCTGATTTATATCATTTGGATATTTTAGAGGAAAATATTCAAAATGTAAAAACAAATTCAACACGTTTTATCATTTTTACAAAGCATTTAGAAAGAGTTAAAGATGCTACATGTGTAAGTATTGTCTTTACACTTTCACATAAAATTGGATCACTTTATCAAGTGATGAAAATTATTAATGATAATCATATTAATATGTTACGTATTGAATCAAGGCCTTTATTGGATACTCCTTGGGAATATTATTTTTATGTAGATTTTGAAGGTGATTTAGAAGATCAAAATATTTTATTAGCATTAGAAGATATGAAGGCACATACAAGTACATTAAGAGTTCTTGGAAATTATGCAAAGAAATAGGTGTTATATGAAAAATATTATTTTAATTGGGATGATGGGATGTGGGAAAACCACATTATCAAAAGAATTGGCAAAAGAACTAAATCGACCTGTCGTTGATATTGATGAATATCTTGAGGAAAAATATCAAATGACAATTCCTGAAATGTTTGATATTTCTGAAGATTATTTCAGAGAAAGGGAACATATATGTTGTCAAGATATTGCTAAATGTGATGGTTATATTGTTTCAACTGGTGGAGGTGTCATTAAGAATTTAAAAAATATAGATGTTTTAAAAAGTAATGGAATTATTTTCTATTTAGATCGTCCAGTAGAAAATATTCTTCAAGATATAGATATTTCTTCACGTCCACTATTGAAAGAGGGATCTGAAAAACTTTATCGTTTATATCAAGAAAGGCATGATTTATATCTTCAAGCATGTGATTATCATATTTATAATGATTCATCATTAGAGAATGCTCTTAAACAAATTATATCTATTATAAAATGAACAGGTACAAGAGGGAAATCTTGTACCTGTTATTCCTTTGATATAGAGGAAAAGGATTGAATTTTAGATGATAAATGAGGTTAATATTTATCATCTATCTTTATTTTATAAAAAATATATGGAATTCTTGTGAAAGTTAGAAAAAAACTTTTTTTATTTTTATCATTCTTTTATAATAGAAATAGGAGGTAGACATATGAATTATTATTTGGGAATAGATGTAGGTGGTACATCTATGAAATGTGCAGTTTTGAATGAAGAAGGAGAGTTTATTGAGACTAAAACAATAAAAACACCAAAAACATTGGAAAAAATGTATGATGAGATAAAGTTATGCTTTGATTCTTTTGATCATTATGAATTAAAGGGCTTAGCATTAAGTATGCCAGGTGCAGTTGATAGTTATCAAGGTGTGATTGGAGGTTCTAGTGCACTTGACTATATACATGGACCAAATATCAAAAATGATTTAGAATCTTTATTAGGAGTTCGTGTTGAAATGGAAAATGATGCAAATTGTGCAGCTTTAGCAGAAGTTTGGAAAGGAGCAGCAAGTGATGTAGATGATTGTTGCTTTATTGTTAGTGGGACAGGTATTGGTGGAGCTGTTGTTAAGGATCGACATATTCATAAGGGAGAACATCTTCATGGTGGAGAATTTGGATATATGATAGCTGATTTTGACTTTGAAACAAAGAAAATGAAAACATGGTCTGATATTGGTTCTACTGTTGCTGTGGTGAAAAGTGTTGCTAAAGAACTTAATGTGGATCCATCAACTTTAGATGGGAAAGATATTTTTGATCATTATCATGAGAATAAGCTTTACGAAAAAGCAGTTGATAAATTCTATTATACATTAGCAAATGGTATTTATAATTTGCAATATGCTTATGATCCACAAAAAATTGTTATAGGTGGGGCTATAAGTGTTAGAGATGATTTATTGGATGAAGTGAATCAACGACTAGATATTATTTTTAATTGTTTTCAACATGCTAAAATAAGACCTGTTGTATGTACTTGTCAATATCATAATGAAGCTAATTTATTAGGAGCATTGTACCATTTCTTCATAATGAATTCATAATTCAATGGTATATTCAATATAAGGATGTGATGATTATGGCAAAGCAAATGCCTTTTATTGATTCAAAGTTAAGACATATTGTAAAAGTTCCTGAATGTATTTATGAGGTCTCAGGAATTGTTGTTAATGGAAGAAGGATTAAATCATTAGTGTTTTCAACGGATGTGGCTGTTATTGCCAATTGTAATGCAGATGCTGTGATTGCTGTCTATCCATTTACACCCACTTTACAAATAACAAAATCTATTATTGAAGTTTCTCAAAAGCCAGTTTTTGCAGGTGTTGGAGGAGGAACAACTTCTGGACCAAGAGTATCTAAAATTGCTTTAGATGCAGAGTTAAATGGAGCAACTGCTGTTGTGCTTAATGCACCTACAAAAACGAAATTTGTTCAAGAACTTGCGGAAATTATTGATATTCCTATCGTTTTAACAATTGTTTCATTAGATGAACCGTTGGAAGAAAGAATGTTGCATTCAGGGGCAAGTATAGTTAATGTTTCTGGTGGAAAAAAGACTGTGGAGATAGTGAAAGCACTTAGGAAAATTGATGAACATTTTCCAATTATTGCAACTGGTGGGCCTACTGATGACACAATTCGTGATGTGATAGCTGCTGGAGCAAATGCAATTACATATACTCCACCAACAAATGGTGAAATTTTTAAGGATATGATGGAAAGATATAGAATTCAATGTAGTTGTCAGGAAAGTTAAAATATTGAGATAATAAAAGATGGGTAAAAATCAAGGGTAACCTTGATTTTTTTTGTGAAAAAGAAAACAATATCTTTGCTTTGCTTTTTTATAAATATCCTATATAATAGACAAGAGGTGACAGGAATGAAACAATATTTAGAGATGTGTCAATATATTTTGGAGAATGGTGAGGATAGAGATGATCGTACAGGAACAGGAACAAGATCTGTTTTTGGATATCAAACACGTTATGATTTAAGAAAAGGTTTTCCATTAATGACAACAAAGAAAATGTTTTTAAGACCAATTGCAGAAGAGTTGCTTTGGTTTATTAAAGGGGATACAAATATTAAATATCTCGTTGATAGAAATGTAAAAATTTGGAATGAGTGGCCATATGAGAATTATAAAAAATCTCAAGATTTTCAAGGTGAATCATTAGAAGAATTTGTGACTAAAATTAAGGAATTACCAGAGAATGATCCTTTTGTTTTAAGATATGGTGAATTGGGACCAGTTTATGGAAAGCAATGGAGAGATTTTAATGGAGAGGGAATTGATCAAGTTGCTAAATTAGTTGATTCACTAAAGAATAACCCATTCTCAAGGCGACATATTATTTGTGCTTGGAATCCAGCAGAAGTAGATGAAATGGCATTACCACCATGTCATGCTTTTTTACAGTTCTATGTTTCTAATGATAAAAAATATCTCTCTTGTCAATTATATCAAAGAAGTGCAGATACATTTTTAGGTGTTCCATTTAATATTGCATCATATGCTTTATTCACAGCAATGCTTGCTCAAGTATGTGGATATGAAGCTAAAGAATTTGTACATACTATTGGAGATGCACATATTTATAAGGATCATTTTGATGTTGTTAAAGAACAAATTTCAAGAGAGCCTTTACCAATGTGTCAATTAGTATTAAATAAAGATGTGAAATCTATATTTGATTTTAAGATAGAAGATATAAAAATTGAAGATTACCAATGTCATGGAAGATTAGTTGGAAAGGTGAGTGTCTAATGATTAGTATTATAGTTGCTATGGATGATAATCAATTAATTGGAAAGAATGATTCTTTTAATGGTATGCCTTGGTATAACAAAGAAGACTTGAATCATTTTAAAGAAACAACAATTCATAAAACAATTTTAATGGGGTATACAACATATAAAGCTATTGGAAGAGCTTTACCAAATAGAAAAACAATTGTTGTTTCCTTTGAACCATTTGATGATGATAAAGTAGAAGTGAGGACATCTTTAGAAGATGTTATTCAAGAATATAGAGAAAAAGATGAAGATTTGTTTATTTCAGGAGGGGCATCTATTTATAAGCAATGTTTACCTCTAGCAGATCAATTGCTTATATCTAGAATTCCTGGAGAACATGAAGGTGAGACATATTTCCCAAATTTTGAAGATTATGGATATATATTGAAAGAAGTAAAATCGTTTGAAACGTTTAACTTACAAATATATCAAAGGGGATAAAAAATGAAAAGAATTATATTTTTAGTGATAAGATTATTATATAGAATACCAGGGTGGTTATGGAAAATTCGTTATTATAATAGACATCTTGATACAACTTCTTTTGAAGAAAGATTTGATTATATACAAAGACTCATTTGTAAGGTGAATCAAAAATCAAGAGTAAGAATTCATTGTTATGGTATAGAAAACTTGCCAGAAGAGCAAGGTTATTTAATCGCTCCTAATCATCAAGGACTTTTTGATGCACTTATATTATTTGAGACACATCAAAAGCCTTTTAAAGCAATTGTTAAACAAGAATTAACGGATGTATTTGTTTTAAAAAATGTGTTAAAGATGCTTGAGTTTTTAGCAATGGATCGTTCAAATTTAAGGGCTTCTGTTAAAATTATTAGACAAGTTACAAAAGAAATGAAAGAGGGAAGAAACTATGTTATTTTTCCTGAAGGAACACGATGTAGAAAGCAAAATCAAATGCTTGAGTTTAAAGGTGGAACCTTTAAAACAGTTATGGATGCTCAAAAACCAATTGTTCCAGTAGCATTAATTGATTGTTATAAGGTTTTTGATAACAATACAATTGCACCAATAGATGCTCAAATCCATTATTTAAAACCTATTTATTATGATGAATATAAAGAAATGAATAGTACAGAAGTTGCTCATCTTGTACAAGAAAAAATACATTTATGTATTGAGGAAAATGAAGAAAGGTTTAAGAAAAATTAAATTCTTTCTTTTTTTTATAAAATTTTATTTTTTATTATAATAATAAAAAATGATGAATTTATCGAAATAATTTTTATTTATAAATATATAATAGATATTTAATAAATGAAAATATGGTATTTTTATATACAAATTTCTTGCTATTAAAGTGCTTTCAAGATATAATAATGATAGTTCAAAAATGATATATGGGAAGGAGATTTTTATGAACAAATTTATGAAGGTTTTAGCAGCTTCTGCATTAGTTGCTACTGCTCTTGTAGGATGTGGAAAATCATCTACTTATGCAAAAGCTGGATTAGGAGTTGTAACTTCTATGGGGCATTCAAATGCTAAAGAAGTGAATACAACTTTTGCAGCTATTGGATTAGATAGCGATGGAAAAATTCAATGGATTGATATTGACGTTGCTCAAGGTGTTCCAGCTGATAACGAATTAACTCAAACTAAGAAAGAAAGAAAAGAAGATTATAGAATGAAAAATGCTTCTCCAATTCAAAAAGAATGGAATGAACAAGCTGCAGCATTTGAAGAATTCTGTAAAGGTAAGACTCCTGAAGAAGTAGGAAAAATTGCTGTTAATGATGAAGGTAAACCAACAGATGCTGATTTAACTGCAGGATGTACTATTACTATAACTGATATGCAAAAAGCTGTTGTGGCTGCTGGAAATAACTCTCAAGAAGTAGAAACAGATTCTTTATCTTTAGGTAGAGTTATGTCTTATGAAGCTGATTATGGTAAAGATGCTAATGAATACTTAACTACAGATTTAGCATTAGTTGCTAAAGATGCTGATGGAAAAATTCAATGGGTTGACATTGAAACTGCAAAAATTAAAAATGATGGTTCTGAATTAAGAACAAAAACAGAACAACAAAAAGATTACAACATGGCTGCAGCATCTCCAATTCAAAAAGAATGGTTTGAACAAGTTGCTGCTTTAGAAGCTGCATTAATTGGAAAAACTGCTGATGATGTAGCAAAACTTGCTGGTGATGATGGAAAAGCAACAGATGCTGATATCGCTGCAGGATGTACTATTACTGTAAATGCTTTCCAAGCTGCTCTTGAAAAAGCAATGAAATAATCTGAAATATGAAAACTACGAAGAAATTCGTGGTTTTTCTTTTTATTTATTGTTATAATAAAAAGCGGTGATGAAAGTGAAAAGAATAATAAAAATATGTTTATCTTTTTCTTTTTTATTTATAACAGGATGTCAAGAAGAATATCAATATTTTTCTAAGAATATTGTAGGACCTTTTGATACTGTGACAACATATATTACATATGCTCATAATGAAGAAGAATTTGATGAACAATGCCAAATGATAGAAGAAAAACTGAATTATTATGATAAACTCTTTGATAAATATAGTGCTTATGAACAATTTAACAATGTTTATACCATTAACAAAAATGCTGGAAAAAAAGCTGTTATAGTAGATCAACCACTTATTGATTTATTAGATATTTCTATAAAAAGATATAAAGAAGTATCTTCAAAGGTTAATATTGCTTTTGGGAGTGTTATCGATATATGGCATAATTATCGAGAGAATGCAGAAAGTCATGATGGAATAGGGAAAGTTCCTTCAGATAGTGAATTGGATAAAGCGAATCAACATACTGATATTCAAAGCATAAAAATTGATAATAAGAAAAAAACAGTGTATATTACTGATAAAGAGGTATCAATTGATTTAGGAGCAACAGCAAAAGGTTATGCTATTGAATTGGTTAAACAAGATCTTATAGATAGTGGTGTTGATAACTTTCTTTTAAGTGGTGGTGGAAATGTAGCAAGTTATGGAGAAAGAAAGATAGTTAAAGAAGGAGAATTTTATCTTGATGATTGTCAAAATAAATATTGTATAGGAATACAATCTCCACAAGATGGTAATTTTTTTCATAGTGATGGTTCAGAAAACGAAGCTATACTAGTTGTACAAGGAGAGTCAATTGTAACAAGTGGAGATTATCAAAGATTTTATAAAGATGAAAATGGTGTGAAATATCATCATTTAATTGACCCAGATACATTATATCCTGCCATTCACTTTAGAAGTGTTAGTATTATTACTCAAGATAGTGGTTATGCTGATTTCTTAAGTTCAGCAGTATTTTTGATGAACTATGATGATGGATTAAAACTTATTAATTCATTGGATGGTGTAGAAGCTATTTGGTTATTAGAAGATGGTAAAATTCGTTATTCAAATGGTTTAAAAGATGGTGATAAACTATATGTTATTGAGAAAGATAGATTAAAATAGGAGGAAAAATTATGCATTATAGTTATAAGACAAAAGGAACATGTGCACAACGTATTGAATTTGATATTGAAGATGGAATTGTGAAAAATGTAAAGTTTCTTGGAGGATGCTCTGGAAATACACAAGGAGTAGCAAAATTAGCAGAAGGTATGAAAAAGGAGGATATTATTGAACGTTTGGAAAGTATTCGATGTGGTTCTAAACCAACATCTTGTCCTCATCAATTAGTTTTAGCGTTAAAGGAATGTGAGTAGAAATACTCATTTTTTTTATTTCAAAAACTGAAAATAAAAACTGTTGAAGGTGAATTCATTTTATAATAATTAAAAGGAGGAATAATACAATGAGTTTTCCAAAAAAGTTTTTATGGGGAGGAGCAGTTGCAGCTAATCAATGTGAAGGTGCATGGTTAGAAGATGGAAAAGCTCCTAATATAACAGATATTATGGTAGGAATTGGATCTAAAGATCCTGGATTGAAATGGAATGAAGATTTAAAAAAATGGGAAATGGCATTAGATTCTCATAAAAAATATTTAAGTCATGAAGGTATTGATTTTTATCATCGTTATAAAGAAGATTTAGAATTGATGGCTGGAATGGGATTTAATTGTTTTAGAACATCAATAGCATGGGGAAGAATTTTTCCAAATGGTGATGAAGAACAGCCTAATGAGGCGGGATTAGCATTCTATGATGAATTAATTGAAACAATGCTTGAATTAGGTATGGAGCCTGTCATTACATTGAGTCATTATGAAACACCTTTACATTTATTAACAGAATATGGTGGGTGGTCAAATCATTGCTTGATTGATTTTTGGAAAAGATATGTTATAACTGTTTTTGAACGTTATAAAGGAAAAGTAAAATATTGGTTGACTTTTAATGAAGTGAATAATATGATGAGAAATCCTTTGGTAGCAGGAGGTGTTTTAACTTTAAATCCTGAAGATAAAAATGATCCGATAGGGTCAACAACTGAAAAAGATAAATGGCAAGGGTATTATAATATATGTGTGGCTAATGCATGGACTGTAAAGTTATGTAAAGAAATAGATGTAAATGCAAAAGTTGGATGTATGTTAACGTCCTCCTCAGTAGCAACATATCCATATAATTGTGATCCTGATAATGTTTTTGGAGCATATGATGCAACAAGAATGGCTAACTTCTATTTTGGAGATCCATTTTGCTTAGGTGAAATTCCTGGATATGTTAAACGTGTATGGCGTGAACATGATTGTGAACCTCAAATGAATGCTGAGGAATTAAGACTTATTAAAGAAAATACTGTATCATATTTTTCTTTCAGTTATTATCGTTCTTCAACTTATGATCATGGTAATTCATTAAGTGGAGATACTGGAGGTTTAATTGGAAAAGAAAATCCATATTTAACTGGGTGTTCACCAGAACCTTGGTGTTGGCCTATTGATCCTAAAGGAATCCGTTATGTATTAAATGTTTTATATGATCGTTATCATTTACCACTTTTTATTGTTGAAAATGGAATAGGTTTAGATGAAAATTTAGATGATAATGGGAAGATAGATGATCCAGAAAGAATGAAATATATAGAAGAACATTTAAAATATGTACATGAGGCTATTTTGGATGGTGTAGATGTTATGGGGTATCTATATTGGGGACCAATTGATGTTGTATCAGCAGGAACTGGTGAAATGAAGAAACGCTACGGATTTGTTTATGTTGATCGATTTAATGATGGAACAGGAACTTTAGAAAGAAAAATTAAAAATTCTTATTATCGTTATAAAGAAATTATTGAAACAAATGGAGATATATTGTTGGAGAAATAAATTCAAGTATTCTTGAATTTATTTTCTTTTTCAGTCTATTATCGCATTTTTTTATTATTTTTTCATAGAATAGAATAGGTGATTTATCTATGATGATTCAAAGAATAAAGAAGTTGCAGTTGTTTTGTGCTGTTTTACTTATACTACAACTGATTTGTTATCAATGGATTATTCCATTTCATTTTTTTGCAGTTTTATTAAGTATTGTGATTATTCTTAATCAAAAATGCTTTCGAGTTATACAACTTCAATATCATTTTTATTTAATTGGACTTTATTTTTATAGATTATGGATTATGAGTATTGAAGTTGTTTATCTATTGCAATTAATTTATGTTATTTTTTGTTTATATATAGCAATTATGTTAATTCTTTTTTCATTTCATTGTATATTGTAGCTGATATACTTTTCTTGATATATATAATAAAGCTATAAAGAAACTTCTCTTGAATAATTGAGATGTTTTTTATTATATGAAATGGGATAAAATATATTTGAATATTTCATATTCGTTGTATCTTATAAGAATAAATTTTGATATAATATATAAAATAAGGAGGCGAGTTATATGTTTGGACACTTACAGGTTATTAGTTCTTTTAGTTTTCAAAATAGTACTATTTTAATTAAAGATTTAGTTGAAAGTGCAAGTCAAAAACATATTGAAGCACTTGCCTTGACTGATAAAAATAATATGTTTGGTGCTTTGGAATTTAGTGAAGCTTGTCTAAAAAAAGGAATTAAACCCATTTTTGGGATGGAAGCAAGTGTGAAAATTCAAGAAGAAATCTATCCTTTTCTATTATTGGCAAAAGATGATATAGGATATTTTGATTTGGTTAAAGTAAATTGTGATATAAACTTGCATGAAGAAAGATGTATTACTTTAGAACAATTGGCTTTGTATAAGAAACATCTTTATGTTATGTCTGCTTCTATGGAGGGGATTATAGAAAGATTAGTGGCAAAAGAGATGGAAGATGAAGCGATTAAATATTTGAAATTATTCAAGAATATTTTTCAGGATAATTATTATCTAATGATTCAAAATCATCATATTAAGCTTCAAGAAACACTTAATCGAAGATTATTATCTTTAGCAAGATATCTCCAAATAAAAGTTGTTTGTTCAAATGAAGTGAGTTATCTAAAAAAGTCAGAAGCTTTAGCATTAGATTTAATGCAAGCTGCTAGTCAGGGAATCACTTTAGATTATCATCATGAACCTCAAACAGAAGAAAAGTATCTAAAAACAGAAGAAGAAATGTCACAATTATTTCCTCAGGATATTTTAGACGAAACAAAGAAAGTTATTTCTCTTTGTAAAGCAACAATTCCTTTGAATCAAAGACATTTACCTGCATATCCTGTTCCACATAATGGGAATGCCAATGATTATTTAAAAAGTCTTTGTCAATTAGGATTGAAAAAAAGATTTCAAGGACATTCTTCTATACCTAGAGAATATATTCAAAGATTGCAGTATGAGTTAAATATGATTCATCAAATGGGATTTGATGACTATTTTTTAATTGTTTGGGATTATGTTAGATTTGCTAAAGTTCATAAAATTCAGGTAGGACCTGGAAGAGGGAGTGCAGCAGGAAGTCTTGTTGCATATGTTTTGGGAATTACTGGAGTAGATCCTCTTAAATATAATCTTCTCTTTGAAAGATTTCTTAATCCTGAACGTGTATCTATGCCAGATATTGATATAGATTTTCAAGATAACCGTCGTGATGAAGTGATTGATTATGTTATTCAAAAATATGGGCAGGATCATGCTGCACAAATTATTACATTTAATACATATGGACCACGTGTTGCTATTAAAGAAATGGGAAAAGTGATGGGACTTCCACTAGCGAGATTAGAAATGATAGCAAAAATGGTACCAACTCATCCTAAGAATAAAAAAACAATTACACAAATGTATCAAACATCTGCTCAATTTCAGTCATTAGTTAACCAAGATTCAATTTTAAGAAGAATTATTCCAGCAATGAGTATTATTGAACATTTACCACGTAACATTTCAACACATGCTGCAGGAGTTATTTTATCTAAAGAACCTTTGCGTGAAGTTGTCCCTTTGGTGAAAGGCCCAACATCAACATTAATGACACAATATTCTAAAGATTATATTGAAAAGGTTGGATTGTTAAAAATGGATTTCTTGGGACTTAAAAATCTAACAATGATTGATTATATATGTAGAGATATTGAAAGAGATATACATAAACCTATTCTTATGAATAATATTCCTTTGGATAATCAAAAAACTTATCAACTTATATCAAAAGCAGATACTTTTGGAGTTTTTCAATTAGAATCACAAGGTATGAGAAATTTATTAAGGAAAATGAGACCAACTCATTTTGATGATATTGTTGCAGCAATTGCTTTGTATAGACCAGGACCTATGGAAAATATACCTATTTATTTAAAAAGAAAAAATCATCACGAGGAAATTACGTACCCTATGCCAGAGGTTGAATCTATTCTTCAATCAACATATGGAATTATGATATACCAAGAACAGATTATGCAGATTGCTCAAAAAATTGCTGGATTTTCATTAGGGAAAGCTGATATTTTGAGAAAAGCAGTTTCTAAAAAAGAAACAAAGTTAATGGCTTCGATGCGAGAAGAGTTTATTCATGGATGTATAGATAATGGATATCGAAAAGAAAAGGCAGAGGAACTGTATAATTTAATTGAAAAGTTTGCAAATTACGGATTTAATAAGTCGCATAGTGTTGCTTATGGATATATTGCTTATCAATTAGCTTATTTAAAAGCAAATTATCCATTATATTTCTTTGCTGCTATTTTATCAAATGAGTTATCAAGTGATACAACAAAATTACATTGTATTCAAGAGTGTAAAGCATATCATGTTCAGATCTTGCCACCATCAGTCAATTATTCAAATGATCGATTTATGGTTGAAAATGGTCATATTCGTTATTCATTATTAGCAATTAAAAATGTTGGGTATGCTGGATATAAGGCAATAATAGAGGAAAGAAAAAAAGGATTATTTTTAGATATTTTTGATTTTATGATTCGCATGGATGAATCAAAGTTATCTAAAAAAATGATAGAATCATTAATTGATGCAGGAGCATTTGATGAGTTTGGAATGACTCGTTCTACAATTAAGAAAAATTTAGATGTTATTAGTGATTATGGAAGTTTTAGAAATAGCTTAAATATAGATGAAAAACCTATTTTAACAATTTATAAGGATTCATCTATAGATAAATTAAATCAAGAAAAGGCTGTTTTAGGTATATATTTATCTATGCATCCTATTGAACTCATTAAGGAAAAATCACCAGTGCCTTATGTAAATGTTTCATCATTGTATGATTGGGTAGGGCATAATGTCAATATTATTATTCAATTGCAAAGAGTGAAAAATATAACAGATAGAAAAGGAAATGAAATGTGCTTTATAGAGGGATTTGATGAATCTGGAAGTGTTGATGGTGTTGTTTTTGCTTCATGTTTTAAAAGTGTTGCAATATCATTAAAAAAAGGAAATATATGTTTAATTCATGGGAAAGTTGATTTAAAAGATAAGTTATCTATAATTGTAGATAAAGCAAGAGAGATAGAATAGTGAGGTAAATATGAAAGAATTAGTTTTAATAGATGGAAATTATTGGTTGTTTAGTTCTTATTTTGCAACAGCAGCAATGGGAAATTTAATGGTTAATAAAGAGGGAATACCAACAAATGCAGTATTTGGTTTTGCAAATAGATTAGAAAATGTCATTAAAAAGAATCCTGAAACTATTTTAGTGGCTTTTGATGCAAAGGGGAAAACATTTAGAAGTGAAATGCTAGAAGATTATAAGGCGACAAGGAAAGAAACACCTGAAGAATTAAAGTGTCAATTTGCAATAGTTAGAGAATTTTTAGATGCCCATCAAATTCCTTATTATGAATTAGAGGGATATGAAGGTGATGATATTATTGGAACAATTGCAACACAAGCAGCAAAAGATGGTTATCAAGTTTCTATTATGACTGGTGATAAAGATATGATGCAACTTGTAGATGAACATATTTTTGTCTATAAAAGGAACACAAAAACAAAGAGTGATGACATTATTACACCAGAATCTTTTTATGAAAAATACAAGTTAAAACCTGATCAAATGAGAGATTTATTAGGTTTGATGGGGGATAGTGCAGACAATATTCCAGGAATTAAAGGTATTGGGGAAAAGACAGCATTAAAGTTATTATACCAATATGAAACTATTGAAAATTTAAAAGAGCATGTTGATGAATTAAAAGGAAAAATGGGAGAAAAGATTAGAGAAAATATTGATATTGGTTTACAATCTAAACAAATTGCAACTATTTTAAGAGATGTGCCTATCAATATACCTATTCAAGATTGTCAGTATGTTGGCTATGATTTTGATAAGTTAAAAGCATTTTATCAAAAGTATGATATGAATTCTTTATTAAAGAGAATATCTGTAGAATCAAGACAAGAACAACATATCGAATTAGACTTTCAAATTGTTCATCAAGTACCACAAATTACACAAGATAGTAGTATTTTAGGAGCAATCTATGATGCTAATTACCATAAGTCTATTGTTTTAGGGTATGCAATATATAATTCATCTCAAGCATTATATATTGCATATGAAGATGCTAAAAAAGATCAAAATTTTTTAGATTATCTTGCTGATCCAAAATATCATAAATATAGTTATAATATCAAAAGCCAAATTTTATCAGCAAAATGGAATGGTATAGATATTCATGGAATGGACTTTGACTTACAATTAGCTTCTTATATTCTTAATCCAAGTTTAAAAGATGAAATGAAATATATTTGTGATTATTATGATTATACAGTTTTACAATATGAAGAAGAAGTCTTTGGAAAGGGTGCTAAAAAACATATACCAGATATTGATACTTTAGCTAGGCATACTGTTTCTAAAGCAAAAGCTATTTATGAGTTAAAAGATAAGGCCATAGAGCGATTAAAGAAAGAAGAACAATATGATTTATATCAAGATATAGAACTTCCTATTACATATATCTTAGCACAAATGGAATATGTTGGAGCTAAATTAGATACGTCTGTTCTTAAAGAATTAGAAATGTCTTTTGAACAACAAATCAAAGAAATTGAAGAAGATATTTATATGTTAGCAGATGAAAAATTTAATATTGCATCACCAAAGCAATTAGGCGAAATTCTGTTTGATAAATTGCATTTACCAAATGGTAAAAAGACAAAAAGTGGATATTCTACATCTCAAGATATTTTAGAAAAAATTGAGGATTTGCATCCAATCGTTCCATTAGTTATACAATATAGAATGCTTACAAAACTAACGTCAACATATGTTAAAGGATTACAAGATCAAGTTTTTCCAGATGGAAAAATTCATACAATCTTTAATCAAGCTTTAACACAAACAGGAAGATTGTCTTCTATTGATCCAAATCTTCAAAATATACCTGTCCGTCAAGAAGAAGGAAAAATGATAAGAAAAGCATTTGTCGCAAGTCATGATTATTTGATTTCTTTTGATTATTCGCAAATTGAACTACGTATTTTAGCTCATCTTGCTAATGTTCATTCTTTAATAGATGCATTTTTAGAAGATAAAGATATTCATACACATACAGCTGCTTTAGTCTTTAAAGTGAAAGATGAAGATGTAACAAGTGATATGCGTAGACAAGCAAAAGCAGTTAACTTTGGAATTATTTATGGTATGGGAGAATTTAGATTATCTAAACAAATTGGTGTCACTTTAAAAGAGGCACGTACTTTCATTCAAAGATATTTTGAGGAGTATCCTGAAATTAAAACATTTATGGATAATATTATTGAAGATTGTAAAAGGGATGGATATGTATCTACTGTATTAAATAGAAAACGTTATATTTCAACTATTAATGATAAGAATTTTATTGTGAGAGAACAAGCAAAGCGTTTTGCAATGAATTCTCCAATTCAAGGAAGTGGAGCAGATATCTTAAAACTTGCAATGATTAAAGTTGATAGAATTATGAAAGAAAGACAATTAAAATCACAAATGATTTTACAAGTTCATGATGAACTGATTTTTGATGTTGTTGAAGAAGAATTAGATGAAATGATGGAAATTATTCAATCAGCTATGGAAAGTGCATTCCAGATGAAAGTTCCTTTAAAAGTTGAAGGAGCATATGCTAAAAATTGGTATGATTTAAAGTAGGTGAAACAATGCCAGAGTTACCAGAAGTAGAAACAGTTAGACAAACATTAAGACAATTTGTTTTAAATAAAACAATAACAGGTGTTGATGTCTTTTATGATAAAATCATTGATGGTGATACACAAGAATTTATTCATGCAATAACACATCAATCAATTCAAGAAATAGAAAGAGTTGGAAAATATTTGATTTTTATACTTGATGATGTAGCATTTGTATCACATTTAAGAATGGAAGGTAAATACCATATTTTACCCAAAGAAAAGTCATTTGATAAACATACACATGTTGCATTTCATTTAGATGATGAGGATCTAAGATATATAGACACACGTAAATTTGGAAGAATGCAATTGGTTGATAAAAAGTTATATCGTCAACAATTACCACTTCAAAAATTAGGTAAAGAACCTTTTGAAATAACCACAGAAGAACTTTATCAACTTTTACATCATACATCATTACCAATCAAAACAGCACTCTTAAATCAATCCATTATGTGTGGAATAGGTAATATTTATGCTAATGAGATTTGTTTTGCTATGCAAATAGATCCACGTACAAAATCAAGTCGTTTGTCTAAAAAAAGAGTAGATGAATTAAGAAAGGTTTCTATCAGCATTTTAAAGAACGCAATAGTTCAAGGCGGAACAACCATTCATTCCTTTGATGCAAATGGTATACACGGTTTGTTTCAATTACAGCTCAATGTTCATGGACAAAAAACATGTCCAACATGTCAAGGAGAAATTAAGAAGATTATGGTTCATCAAAGAGGAACATATTATTGTCCCCATTGTCAAAAAAAGAGATATTAATAGAGGAAGAAATTATGGTTAAAGTTATAGGTTTAACAGGATCAATAGCAGTAGGAAAAAGTACAGTATCACGTTATTTAATAACACATGGTTATCAAGTTTTAGATGCTGATCTTATTTCTAAGGAGGCATTGAATCCAGGGACATGTTGTTATCAAAGGGTAAAAGAAATATTTGGTTGTGTTAAAGATGATGGATATATTGATCGTAAGAAATTGGGCGAAATTGTTTTTTATGATAAGGAAAAGAAACAAGTTTTAGAAGATATTATTCATCCCTATGTTATTGAACAATTAAAAAAAGGAATAAAAGAATGTCAAGATGATTTGATTTTTTTAGATATTCCTTTATTATATGAAATTCATTTAGAGTCTTTATGTGATAAAGTTATTGTTGTCTATGTTGATGAAAGAACACAAATGAATCGTTTGATGAAAAGAAATCATATTTCACAAAAAGAAGCATTAAATCTCATGCAACAACAAATCTCTATAGAAAAGAAGAAAATGTTAGGAGATTTTATTATAGATAATCGTTTAGATTATCAAGAATTGTATATAGAAATAGAAAGAGTTATAAAGGAGATAAAAGATGAAATTATATATGAGTGATCTTTATCGTGTTGAACTTCATTATCCATTAGACGAAGTTCAAAATGATATACTTTATTATTTATATCAACCATTAATTGGAACAAATGCATTAAGTACATATATGATGCTTTATGTTGAAGGAAAACGTATGAGTCGTTTTCTAAAACCATCTTCTTTATCAAGAATTATATCTTTTCTTTCATCAAGTTTGTTAGATTTAGAAAAACATCTAAAGGCTTTAGAAGCGATTGGTTTATTAAAAACATATGTTAAATATGATCATGATATAACTCAATATGTTTTCATTATACAATCACCATTATCTTTACAATCTTTTTTTAAAAATCAAGTTTTATCTTCATTGCTTCAAGAGTCTTTGACAGAAGATGATTTTCAAAAAACAATACAATATTTTAAGATTTCTAAAGAAGATCTTTCGGAATATGAAAATATAACATCATCATTTACAGATGTTTATACTATTCAACATAAAAAATCATCCTCTATACTTCAAATGAAAGATAATTTTAAAGAGCAATTAACTTCTGATGTGAATATTTTATATGATATGGATTTATTGTTGAAAGGATTGCAAGATTATCAAATATCTCGTGCTTCACTTACACAAGAAGAGTTAAAATATATTGCACAACTAGGAGCTGTTTATTCAATTGATGCCTTGACATTAGCAGGTATGGTTAAGGAATCTTTTCATTCACAGAAGTTAGATAAGAAACAATTAAAAACACATATTCAAAAGTATTGCGATATAGATTCAATGTCCTCGTTAAAAGAGATTTATCATAAGCAACCACTTCAATATCAAACACCAATGCAACAACAAACACCTTTAATATTACATATGCAATATCTAGATTCTATTACGCCTTATGAATTATTAAAAGAAAAACAAGGTGGGAGTGAACCTGTTTTTCATGATTTGATGATTGTAGAAACACTTATGATGCAATTAGGATTAAAACCAGCAGTTGTGAATGTATTAATAGAGTATGTGCTAGGAAAAAATAAAAATCGTTTATCTAAAAGATATTGTGAAGCTATTGGTTCATCTTGGGCAAGAAAGCATATTGAAACAGCAATGGACGCTTACCATGAGCTAATGAATGACAGTGAGGAATCTATTGTACAGGATGAGGAGAATGAAAAAGAGGATATATCTAAGCAAGATGAAGTGAATCCTGAGAGATTATTCTCATTACTAGATAAATTAGAGGAGGGACAATTATGAAAAAAGTAGAAGAATTAATGATGACACCTGAAATATCACATATGAAAAAAGAAAGTTTACTTTCTTTGAGTCAAGAAAAACATATTCAAACATTCTTTAAAGAAAATCATATAGATACATCTTTGATGTTAGATTATTGGGTTGAATTGTTAGATTATAATGATGATTATAAAGCTTGTATGAATTGTTCTTCTTTAGAGCATTGTCCTAAAGATAATCCTGGAATGAGGAAAAAATTAGCATATTATGATAATGAAATTATTTTAGAATTGGAAAGCTGTTTATATGGCAAACAATGGGAAAGAAAAAGACTTTTGTTAGAGAAATTTGTTATTACGAATGTTAATGATGAGATGTTATTAACGAATATAAAGGATTTGGACATCATTAAAAATATTAAAAGTAATTATACGATGGCATCACCTAATACAACGAGAACTATAGAACAGATCTTAGGATATATAGATGCACCATCAGAAAAAGGTTTGTTTTTACATGGAGAAATGGGATGTGGTAAAACAACATTATTGGCAGGATTGATGAATGCTTTAGCAAAACAAGATAAAGAAATTGGCTTTATTCATTTTCCAACATATCTGATTGACTTAAAGGCAAGTTTTTCAACAGGGGATAATGAGTATGCGATGGAGCGATTAATGAAAGTTGATTATTTATTGTTAGATGGAATAGGTGAAGAGAATGTCACACCTTGGTCTAGAGATGAAATATTGTTGACAATTTTATCATATCGATTATTAAATCATCTTCCTACTTTTTTTACAAGTATGTATGGTTATAAAGATTTGAATAAGGTATATACTATTAGAAAAGGTGATGAAATAAGAGCAAACACCATTACTGCAAAAATGAAAGCGTTAAGCAATGAAATAATGCTTGACGGAGGAAGAATTAGGTAATAGAATGGTAACAAAAGTGTAGAATATATCGCTATTTTATGATAATATTATTATATGAGAACAAAGTGAGAGGAGAGAATAATAATGGTAAAATGTATAGGTGTTTTAACATCAGGTGGAGATGCTCCTGGTATGAATGCTGCTATTCGTGCTGTCACTAGAACTTGCTTAAATCAAGGTATAAAGATTTATGGAGTGAGATTAGGTTACAAAGGATTGTTTGAAGGAGATTTTATTGAATTTGATAGTCATAGTACTCGAAATATTATTAATATTGGTGGAACCTTCTTGAAATCAGCGCGTTTCCCAGAATTTAAAGATCCAGAAGTGAGAAAACAAGCTATTGAGCAAATGAAGAAAGTTGGAATGGAAGCATTAGTTGTTATTGGTGGAGATGGAAGTTATAATGGTGCATTAAAATTAACAGAAATGGGAATTAATTGTATCGGTATCCCTGGAACAATTGATAATGATATTCCTGATACTGATTTTACAATTGGTTTTGATACAGCTTTAAATACAATTGTAGATGCATTAGATAAATTAAGAGATACTTCAGGATCTCATCAAAGATGTACAATCCTTGAAGTTATGGGAAGAAGATGTGGAGATTTAGCTGTTCATGCTGGTATTGCATGTGGTGCTGAAATGATTGTAACAAGTGAAAGTGGTTATGATGAAGAAGAAATCATTGCAACTTTGAAAAAGTCAAAAGCTTCTGATAAAAAACATGCTTTGGTTGTCATTACAGAACATATTACAGATGTCCATACTTTAGCTAAACGTATTGAAGAAGAAACAGGATTTGAAACACGTGCAAACGTTTTAGGACATATGCAAAGAGGAGGACGTCCTTCTGCAAGAGATCGTGTATTAGCGAGTCGTATGGGAATTAAAGCTGTAGAACTTCTTATGGAAGGAAAAGGCGGACTTTGTGTAAGTGATGTAAAAGGTGAAATTATTGGTTTGCCAATTGAGGAAGTATTAAGTCATAGACGTAGGGTTGATGAAGGTATTTACGAAGATGTTTTAAAACTTCGTTAATATATAAATAAGGGTATAGGAGAAAATAGTGGTATGAGAAAAGAGAAAATGAAAAAGACAAAGATTGTTTGTACAATTGGTCCAGCTTCTGAAGATGCTAAGATGTTAAAGAAGTTAGTAAAAGCAGGTATGAATGTTATGCGTTGTAATTTCTCACATGGTGATTATGAAGAACATGGTAAGAAAATGCAAACAATGAGAGATGTTAATGCAGAACTTGGAACAAATTGCGCTATTCTTTTGGATACTAAAGGACCAGAAATTCGTACTGGAGATTTCGTTGGGGGAGTAACAACATTTAAAAAGGGACAAGTGTCTACTATTTGTGTTGAAGATATTGAAGGTACAGCAGATCGCTTTACAATTACTTATAAAGATTTATATAAGGATGTTAAACCAGGTGGATTTATTTTAGTTAATGATGGTCAAGTTGAATTATTAGTTGATCATGTTGAAGGAACTGACATTGTATGTGTATGTGCAAATGATGGTCAAGTAAAAAATAAACGTGGAATTAATGTCCCTGGTATTGAATTAGGTTTTGATTTTATCTCTGAAAAAGATAGAGCAGATATTGAATTTGGGTGTCAACAAGATGTTAATTTTATAGCTGCTTCATTTGTAAGACGTCCACAAGATGTTTTAGATGTGAAAAAGATTTTAGTTGAGAATGGGAAACCTGATATTCAAATTATCGCTAAGATTGAAAATAGCGAAGGTGTTGAAAAAATGGATGACATTATTGCTGTTGCTGATGGTATCATGGTTGCTCGTGGAGATTTAGGTGTAGAAGTACCAGCTGAAGATGTTCCATTAATTCAAAAAGAATTAATTAGAAAATGTAAAGCAGCAGGAAAAGTTGTTATTACTGCTACACAAATGTTAGAATCTATGCAAGAAAACCCAAGACCAACTCGTGCTGAAGTAAGTGATGTTGCTAATGCTATTTATGATGGTACAGATGCTATTATGTTATCTGGAGAGTCAGCACAAGGGAAATATCCTGAAGAGGCTGTTATGACAATGAATAAAATTGCTGTGAAGACTGAATCTACTTTAGATTATGCATCATTGCATAGAAAAGCAGTTAGAACAGCAGCAGGTGATACATCTGAAGCTATTTGTATGTCAGTAGCAGAAATTGCAACAAAATTTAGTGTTGCTGCAATTATAGCATTTACTGAGTCTGGATTTACAGCTAGAAAGATGTCTAGATACAGACCAGAATGTCCAATTATCGCTGCTACACCTAGAGGAGAAACAATGAGAAAATTGGCTCTTCATTGGGGTGTTACAACAGTGAAATGTAAACATATGGACACTACTGAGGGATTATTGAATTTAGCAGAAGTTATTGCTAAAGAAAATGGTGTTGTTTCTGGTGAAACAATTCTTGTGACAGGTGGAACACCAGGTGTTGAAGGTAAAACAAATTACTTACAATTATTAGTTGTTAAATAAGAAGAAAGCAGAAATTCTGCTTTTTTTAATTTTATACATGATTTTTTCATATTTTTATGATATTGTGTTTTTAGAAAGGTTCATATATTTT
Source organism: Candidatus Stoquefichus sp. (assembly GCA_021768625.1). Taxonomy (GTDB): domain Bacteria; phylum Bacillota_I; class Bacilli_A; order Erysipelotrichales; family Coprobacillaceae; genus MGBC163490. The sequence continues at coordinate 25,685 of JAETUM010000033.1, forward strand.
TATATGGTATATATGAGAATATAAGGGAAATTGATATGTTTAAAAATACTTCAGTACTTATCAAAGTATCTGCATATATATTTTTGATAGGTAATATCACAAAAGATATTTTTCGGATTGCTATTGATACATCTTATCTTAATACTGGAAAACTTTTAGGAATACAGTCAATGCTTTCTATGCTTTGGGCGTGTTTTGTATCTTTTTTAGTGGCACTTATTATTTATGGAATAGGAATTGTTGTAGAATTTTTTGAAAAAAGAAATGCTTATTTATCAGAAGGGTTGACAAAATCATCTAATGATGTAAAATAACTTTAAAGCAATGATTTAGGATATGTTTCTATAATAGTTATTGTAAAGAGAGGAAACGGTTGGTGCAAGTTTCTCAATGCTTATAGAGGTACTCCCTAATAGCCATACTCGAAAGAGATTATCGTTTTGTCGCGTTAAGACTTAAGAGATTATCATGTGATAATGAAATAAGGTGGTACCACGAGATTTCGTCCTTTGGATGAAATCTTTTTTTATTAATAAGCTTATAAAGTAAATGAAAAAGTGAAGGAGAGAGGAAAAATGAGAGATTTTAAAAACGAGGAAGCTTTAAATACTTTGAACCATTCTTGTGCTCATGTTTTAGCACAAGCTGTTAAACATCTTTATCCAGATGCTAAATTTTGGGTTGGTCCTGTTGTGAGTGAGGGATTTTATTATGATATTGATCTAGGAGATAGTGTGATTAAAGATGAAGATATTCCTAAGATCGAGAAAGAAATGAAAAAGATATGTAAAGATGGTAAGCGTATTATTAGAGAGGAAATATCTAAGGAAGAAGCTCTAGATATGTTTAAAGATGATCCATATAAATTAGATTTGATTAGTGGATTAGATGATGGAAATATTACATGTTATAGACAAGGTGATTTTGTTGATTTGTGTAGAGGCCCTCATGTTGAAACAGTTAAACAATGTAGAAATTTTAAGTTATTAAAACATTCAGGTGCTTATTGGAAAGGTGATAAAAACAATAAAGTTTTACAAAGAATTTATGGTGTTTGTTTCCCAACTGCTGAGGAATTAGAAGAACATTTAACAGTATTAGAAGAGGCAAAGAAAAGAGATCATAAAAAATTAGGTAGAGAATTAGAATTATTTATGTTATCTGATTATGGACAAGGATTACCTTTCTTTTTGCCAAAAGGATATACATTAAGACGTACTTTGGAAGATTTCTGGTTAGATTTACATAAAAAGAATGGATATCAAGTTATTGATACACCAATTATGCTTTCAAGAGAATTATGGGAAACATCAGGACATTGGGATCATTATAAAGATGATATGTTCACAACAAATATTGAGGAATCTGAATATGCGATAAAACCAATGAACTGTCCAGGTGCAATATTAGTTTATAAAAATGGTTTACACTCATATAAAGATCTTCCTTTACGTTATGCAGAATTAGGACACGTACATCGTGCAGAAGCAAGTGGAGCATTAAATGGTTTATTTAGAGTTCGTGGATTTACACAAGATGATGCTCATACTCTATTAAGAGCAGATCAGATTAAAGAAGAAGTGGGAAATATTTTAAAGTTATATGATGAAGTATATTCTATCTTTGGTTTAGATTATAAAATTGAGTTATCAACAAGACCAGATGATTTTATTGGAGAAATTGAAGTTTGGAATGAAGCGGAGAAAGCTTTAGAAGAAGCTTGTTTAGCAACTGGGCATGAATTAAAAATTAATCCAGGTGATGGGGCATTCTATGGACCAAAGTTGGACTTTAAATTAACAGATTGTCTATCTCGTGTGTGGCAATGTGGAACAATTCAATTAGATATGCAATTACCAGGTAGATTTGATTGTACATATGTTGATGCATCAGGTTCAAAAGTGACACCTGTTATGATTCATAGAGCATGTTTTGGTTCACTTGAAAGATTTATGGGTATTTTGATTGAGCATTATGCAGGAGCATTCCCTTTATGGTTAGCACCAACACAAGTCAAAGTTATACCAGTTAAGAATGAATATCATTTAGATTATTCTAATAAAGTGTTCTCTTTATTGGAGGAAAAAGGAATACGTGTAGAATTAGATGATAGAGAAGAAAAGTTAGGTTATCGTATTAGAGAAGCGCAAATGAAAAAGATTCCTTATCAATTGGTGTTAGGAGATAAAGAAAGAGATAATCAAACAGTTACTTATCGTCAATATGGAGAACAAAAACAAACAACTGTTTCATTAGATGAATTTGTTGAAATGGTCTTAAAACAAGTTGATGAAAAGAGTCGTTAAAGTTCCAAATGGAACTTTTTTTCTTTCTTTTACAAATGATATAAATTTGTGTATAATAGGAGAAAATAGAGATGGAGAGTATTATGGATATAAAAAAGATAAAAAAGGAATCACATCAAATATATTTACAATATCGTAAGCAAATTATACCTGAATTCTTTTTTATAGGTTATGTGAGTTTACTGGCACAATATTTACAAAGTGGATTGTTTTCTTTTTTTGTATCGTTATTTTTATGTCCTGTTGGACATGGATATGTGAAGTGCTCTATGAAGCTAGTAGACGAAGAACATGCTTTTATTGATTATCGTGATTCAATGATAGGGATTATTGATTTTGTAAGAGTTGCACCTGCATATCTTATGCGTAAAGCTATTATCTTACTTTTAACAATTATATGTGGAATTCCTATTCTCTTTTTTTTAAAGAATGAGTTGCCTACATTATCATTAGAATGGATTTCATCTTTGGGAAATGCATTCATTCAAACAGAACTACTTATTCCTGACTTTCAAATGGTTTTGTTAATTGTAACAAATGTTCCTATACTCATAAATCTTATTATCTGTAGTATTGTTTATTTATTATTAACTGCTTTATTAACACCCATGCCTTATATAATGGAGCAAGAGGAGTTTTCGTGGATTGAGTCATTGTCATATTCTATTCGTTTAATGAAAGGAAAAATAATACAATTTATACATTTATATATTGATTATTTTATAAGACATATAAGTTATATTTTTGTCGCTGGTATGATCATTTTTATAATTGGCAGAATAAGTGAAATTCTTATGTTGTTTTGTATGGTATTTTCTTTAATTTTTTATATAGATGTATTTAAAGGACGATTTGAACTAGCAAAATATTTATTTTATAAAGAAATAAGGGGAGATATAAATGAGAAATCTTTCAACAATTAAAAAAATAATAATAAAGGTAGGATCTTCATCTCTATGTAATCAAATGGGGAAAATAGATAAAGAGAAGATTTTGCATTTGGTTTTACAAATATCTAAGCTAAAGAAAATGGGTTATTCTGTAGTATTGGTATCTTCTGGAGCAATCGCCTCAGGAATGGGAGCATTGAATTTAGAATCGAAACCACAAACATTACCTGAAAAGCAAGCGTTAGCAGCTATAGGACAAGGTAGACTTATGCAGATATATGAAGATATTTTTCAATTATTCCAAATGAAATGTGCACAAGTTTTAGTGAATCATGATGATTTTGATGATCGTAAGCGATTATTGAATTTATTTCATACAGTGAATGCATTGATGGATTATGGTGTTATACCAATTATTAATGAAAATGATGCTTTAGCTGTTGAAGAAATTAAAGTTGGAGACAATGATACACTAGCAGCATTATTAGTTCCTGTGGTTGAAGCTGATCTATTAGTTTTAGTGAGTGATATTGATGGATTATATACTGCTAATCCACATGAAAATAAAGATGCAAAATTATTGAAATATGTTCATTGTGTTGATGAAAATATAGAAAGTATGGCTGGAGGAGTTTCATCTCGTATTGGAACAGGTGGAATGATGACCAAGATTCGTGCAGCTAAAATTGTCAATGCTTATGGAAGCCATATGGTTATTGTTAATGGAAATAAAGAAGATAGTATTCTACATATCTTTGATGAAGAGGAAAGTGGGACATGGTTTAATGGAAATAGTGGTGAAAATTTGAATGCGAGAAGGCACTGGTTAATGTATCGTACATCTTCAAAAGGAAAAATTGTTATTGATAATGGGGCTGTTGAGGCTTTAAGAAAATACAGAAAAAGTTTATTGCCTAAGGGAATTATCGATGTTCAATCACAATTTTTAATTGGACAGGTGATAGATATTGTAGATAGTTGTGGTATGGTTATAGCAAGAGGTATTTCAAACTATTCTAGTGAAGAAATTAAGTTGATTAAAGGGCATAATACAAGTGATATTATATCAATTCTTCATTATAAAGATTATGATGAAGTTGTACATGCAAATAATATGGTTATTCTTGGAGGTGTAAGGAATGGATAATGTATTAGAAAAAATATTAATAAATGCAAAGAAAGCAAGTCGTCAAATGATGCAAGTTCATTCTGAAGTGAAGAATCAAGCATTAAATTCTATTTCAGAAGCATTAGTAGAACACATGAATGAGATTATAGATGCTAATCAAATAGATATTCAATCTGCTAAAGATAATCATATGTCATCAGCAATGATTGATCGTCTTTTATTAGATGAAAAACGCATTATTTCAATGGCCCAAGATGTTAAAAAGTTAATAACATTAAATGATCCTATAGGAGATGTTATAAGAGAAATTAAAAGACCAAATGGGTTACTTATTAAACAAGTCAGAGTTCCTATTGGAGTGTTTGGTATTATTTATGAATCAAGACCAAATGTAACAGTAGATATTGCATGTTTATGTATTAAATCAAGTAATGTATGTGTCTTAAAAGGTGGAAAAGAAGCCCTACATTCAAATAAAATTCTGACTCATATTATGCAAGAAGCAATAAAAGAATTTTTACCAATAGAAACTATTCAACTTATTGAAAATACTGATCGTTCAATGGTCACACAATTAATTACTGCTAATGAGTATGTTGATGTTGTTGTTCCTCGTGGTGGTCAAGGATTAATCAACCATGTTGTATTGAATGCAACAGTACCTGTTATTGAAACAGGAGCAGGAAATTGTCATTTATATATTGATAAGGATGCAGATTTAAAGAAAGCTATTGATATTTCTATTAATGCAAAAATTCAAAGACCTTCAGTATGTAATGCTATTGAAACAATCTTAGTTCATCAAGATATTGCACCACAATACTTGCCAGAGTTAGAAAAAGTTTTTCATGGACATGTGGAAATAAGAGGTGATAATATTGTGCAATCTATTATCCAGTGTGAAAAAGCTACAATAGATGATTATGCCAAAGAATATGATGATTATATTGTTGCTATAAAGGTTGTACAATCTTTAGAAGAAGCCATTGATCATATTTATAAGTATTCAACAAAACATTCTGAATGTATTGTTACTGAAAATGCTCAAGCAGCGCAAATCTTTTTAACAGCATTAGATTCGGCATGTGTTTACCATAATGCATCTACTCGTTTTAGTGATGGCGGAGAATTTGGATTTGGTGCAGAATTAGGGATTAGTACTCAAAAATTACATGCAAGAGGACCTTTAGCATTGTTGGAAATGACATCATTTCAATACCGTATTTATGGTAATGGTCAGGTTAGAGAATAATGAAAAAGAGGCTGTAACGAAATAAAATAGGAATACAGTCCGTCAAAAAAAGACAATGTTATCAGTATTATACTGATATGCATTGTCTTTTTTGATATAATTAGATTATGGAAAACACGACTTTTACACAATCTAATTACAGTAATCATTATAACGCA
>JAETUM010000111.1 GCA_021768625.1 Candidatus Stoquefichus sp.
AGGCTTAAAGGAAAGTGAGATCAAAAGCCGTTTTTTGGAAATTGCCAGGCCATTAAAAGGTATTCGTGAAACAGTGGATTATCTGCATAAGCTAAGGATAAAATGTATTCTGATTACGGTTGGGCCTGTTCAGGTAGCAAAGGCAGTATCTGATATTTATGGCTTTTATGGATATTATGGAAGCAATTATGAAGTCGTAGACGGTAAATTCACAGGGGAAATTATTGACTATATAAAAGCAGAAAATAAAGTAAACTGCGTTAATGATTTTTGCAAAAAGAACAATATTAGACCATCTGAATGTGTTGCAGTTGGGGATGGTTCAACAGACATACCGGTTTTTAAATGTTGTGGAAAATCAATTGCTTTAAATGCATCGGATGAAGTCAAGAGGAAAGCTTCCTTTTCTGTTGATACAGATAATCTTTTAGATATACTCGATTAATACAATTATATAATAAGATTTTGAATTATCAGCATAAATACTGCATTTATAAACAGTTTCATAACTGAAAAACACTCATTTTACCACGAATTTACCACGATTGAATGAGCCTTGATATGATGATAAAACCGTAGCTGTAAATCACATACTGTGAATTACAATCTACGGTTTTTCTTCGTTGAATTTATAGCCAACACCCCAGACAGTTAGTATGTACTGCGGATTGTCTGGGGACGGCTCTATTTTCTTTCTTAGCTTCTGTATGAATGATGTAAGGTTGCTTCCCTCTGGGGCATTGTGAAAGCCCCAGACATTTTCATATAGTTGGTCTTTCGTAAATACCTGCCCCTTATAGCAAAAGAGAAAATAGAGTAAGTCAAATTCTTTAGCAGTCAGATATACGTTTTCACCGCTTTCAGAAGTATAGGTTCTAGTAAAGGGGGCTATGAATAAATCAAGCTTACGTTCAGTCATAGTGATAGGATAGTATGACAAATTATGAGATAACCATTCTATAGTTTGTTGAAAGACAGCTTCTTCATTTTCATGAAATTCAATTACTACTATTTTCCCATTTTTATCACCTACTTTTTCCAACATTACATGAAATCATTGTTATGGATAAACAAAAGCATTCCGAAAACATCTAAGCTTTCCTAAACAACTGCATACTGTTTCCATTTGTTACTTTTCCAACGCCAATAGAAACAAATACATCTGAATGTCCAATCCATAAGCATGGCTATCCATACGCTAAGAACACCAATACCTAAACCATATGCTAATATATAGCTGAAACCAATACGAAATACAACCATTGAAATAGCAGAGATAAACATAGGATATTTGACATCCCCTGCTGCTCTAAATGTATTAGGCAATGTAAATGACATAGGCCATACAGTTATCCAACCAGCAATGTGCATAATCATAACTATTAGTGAAAGGGAAAAGGTTTCTTCTGATAGATTATAAAGGCTTAGTATTGGCTTCAATAATATAAATATTCCAAAATTGAATAAAAACATATATAGCCATGAAGATTTAAGCAAATGTTTAGAATATTTGACAGCTTGCTCAAATTCTTTAGCACCGACACATTGTGCAACAACTGTAGTCATAGCCAGACCCAATGCCTGTCCTGGTATCGTTGCGACATTAAGTAAACTACCAGTTACTGCATTAGCTGTAATTGCACTTGTACCAAACATAGCGATAAGACTTGTTAATATAATTCTTCCAATTTGAAAGACACTATTTTCAAGACTGGCAGGAATACTAATTTTAAAAATACTTTTAATCATTTTTAAATCTATATCCCAAAATTTGTATGAACGTATTGTAATAGACAAGTTTTGATTACGTAACATTATCATAATTGTTATAGTTGCAATAACCCTTGAAAGTAAAGTAGATAAACCAACACCAAATGCACCAAGATGTATCATATATATAAATAACGCATTACCTACTATGTTAATGATATTCATAACAAATGAATTTACCATTGCATTTTTTGTATTACCCATCGCTCTAAATAAAGCTGAAGCAGAACTATAAACAGCAACGAAAGGAAATGAAATGGCAGTTATATAAAAATATGTTCTTGCATTGCTCATTACAGTAGCGTCTATATTTCCGAAAAACAGAGATAAAAGTTGTTGATTGAAAATTAAGCAAATAACCGAAAAAATTACAGATATGCCTAAACTGGAAATTATAAGCTGTTCACCAGCTTGATTACTTTTTTCTAAATTCTTACTACCCAAATACTGACCAGCTACTATTGCTCCACCAGTAGCAAGGGCTGTTAGTAGGAAGATGAGTAAGGTGTTAATACTATCGACCAGTGATACACCAGATACTGCACTTTCCCCAGCGTATGATACCATAAGAGTATCAAACATTCCTACTGACAGCATTAAAGCCTGCTCAATTATTAAGGGTATGATTATTCTTCTTAAAGATTTTTTAGAAAACATACCATACTCAAATACATTTGCTCCATGTGACATTGCTAATACACTCCTACTATTATATAAAGTCATAGTCTTTCTTTACCTTTTCTACAGGTTTGACTATGCTATTTTAAGATACTGTGGATTGGTTATCACCTCCTACCACTTGATGGTTTAAAAAA
>JAETUM010000034.1 GCA_021768625.1 Candidatus Stoquefichus sp.
GTGCATAATAATCCAGAATGTGCATTATGTGATGGACCACAATCATTAAAACCAAAAAAATATACAGAATTGATTGAAGAAATCAAAGAAATTGGTAAAATAGTAGGAAAAGAAGTTTGATTTGGAGGATACATGGAAAAAATTGTAGAAGTTTGTTGTGGAAGTTATGAAGATGCATGGAATGCTTTTCAAGCTGGAGCAAAGCGTATAGAACTCAATAGCGCTTTACACCTTGGAGGGTTAACACCTTCTTTAGCAACACTTATTTTAACTAAGAAAAATACAAATCTTAAAGTTATTACAATGATAAGACCTAGAGGAGCTGGATTTCATTATACAGATAAAGAGTTTGAAGTAATGAAAGCTGATGCTCAAATCATGATGGAAAATCATGCTGATGGGATTGCTTTTGGATGTTTAGATGAAAATGGAAATATTAATATTTCACAAACAAGAGAAATGATTGATATTGTGAAAAGGTATAATGGAGAAGTTGTTTTTCATAGAGCATTTGATTGTGTGAAAGATCCATATTCAACTATAGAACAATTAATTGAACTAGGTGTAGATAGAGTTTTAACAAGTGGATTAGAGAATAAGGCTATAGAAGGAAAAAAACTTATAAAGAACCTACAAGAAAGATATGGTAAAGATATTGAAATCTTAGCTGGAAGTGGTATTAATGCTTCTAATGCTTTAGAGATAATGAAAGATACTGGAATTTATCAAGTGCATAGTTCATGTAAAGAATGGATTAATGATCCTACAACTGCTTGTCATCATGTTAGTTATAGTTATGCTGAAAATCCACATGAATTAGATTATGATGTGGTTTCAAGACAATTAGTTAAACAAATAGTAAATACAGTAAAAAAGAAGTAATTTCAATTATACTTCTTTTTTTAATGTATCAAGAACTCTTTTGATTTTTGAAGGACAATTTTGAATATATTCAAGTTGAAATAATTGTATAATTTCAAGAAATTGAGCGTAACCTTCTTTTTCATGATAAACTTCAAATTCTAGTTCATAATCGTGTTGATCAAGGTAAGTATTATCATCTAATGAGAGCATACCTTTTTTTAAAGGAATATCATAGCGATGTGTCGTTAATGAAAATTGACATTCTAAATCTAAAATACGAATTCCATCCTTTTCTAAGATATCTGTGATTTCATTGGAAAGAGGTTGGTGTTGGAGAATAGCTTCTTTTTCTTGAGAATTTAATGAAACATTTGTTTCTATTAAGTAATTCTGATATGGTCTCTTTAATGTTAATTCAAAATGATTATGCTTTTCTCTCACTCTTAACATATATTTCTTTTTGTTAAGTATAGGATGAGTTAAATAATAGTTTGTTTGAATATAATCATGAGTTATTTGATTTTGATAATATGTCAATATACGATGAAAAGTTTCTTGAGAAAGTAATATTTTATATTCTATTTCAATATGTTCATTCATTATTTATCACCAATCTTATTTTATCTTTTATTGATAATTATTTCAATTATTATATAATAGAGAAAAGTAGGTGAAAATATGAAAAGATACGTTGTTGAATGTAAACAAGATGAATTATCAGAGTCAATTAAAGATAAGTTAAAGAAAGCTTTTGATGGTTTTATGATATATGATTCAGAGTATCCAGAATTGGTCATCAGTGTGGGTGGTGATGGGACAATGTTATATTGTATTCATAAATATAAGAATATGTTAGATCAAGTTGCATTTATTGGAGTGCATACAGGAACTTTAGGATTCTTAACAGATTATCAGAAAGAAGAAATTGATTTTTTTATAGAAGATGTAAAGAATGGAGATTTTCGTTTTTATAATCGTTATTTATTAGAAGTTAAAACAAATAAAGATAGTTATCTTGCTTTAAATGAGTTGCGTATTGAAAATAATATGCGTTCTCAAGTTTTAGATGTCTCTATTAATGGAGAGTTTTTAGAAACGTTTAGAGGAAATGGATTATGTGTGTGTACTGCTTCAGGATCAACAGCTTATAATAAATCATTAGGTGGGTCAATTGTATGTTCGGGTAAGGGAATTATGCAATTGAGTGAAATAGCAGGTATTCATCATAATGCTTATCGTTCTCTCGGTTCATCATTGATTTTAGATCAAAGTCATACAATACACTTTGAATCGTTAGATTTTAGGAATGCTGTTTTAGGTATAGATCAACATGTTTATGATTTACAAGATGTTCAATATATTGATGTAAAGCTTTCTAATAAATATGCATGTTTTGCTCAATTGAAAAAAGTATCATTAATAGAGAGACTAAAGAGAGCTTATTTATAAATGATGATAAAAAAATATCTTGTTCTCAAAGAATATCATCAGTATAGAATCGATGAATTTGCATATATACATCAAATAAGTAAAAGATTATTGAAAGCTATTAAATTAGAAGGAGATATTCTTGTAGACGGAATACATCAAACAGTAAGATATCAATTGCAAGAGGGAGAAATAGTGACATTTGTATTTCCACCAGAAAACAATCATGTTATGCCAGAAAATATTCCTTTAAAAATAGTGTATGAAGATCAATATTTAATGGTTATTGATAAGGAATCAGGTATCCCATGCATTCCAACTCGGGGACATCTTTCACATACATTAGCAAATGCTATATCATTCTATTATCAACAAATAGGGTTGTCTTCTACAATCCATTTAGTGAATCGTTTGGATAAAGAAACTGCAGGACTAATGATTGTTGCAAAATATCGACATATTCATGATTTGATGAGTAAAAAACATATTTATCGTTTATATAGAGCACATGTTAATGGGAAAGTGGGTAATGGGGTTATTAATTTACCTATTTATAGTGAAGACAATCAAATGAAAAGAATCATTGATGAAAGAGGAAAGGCATCGATAACTCATTATCAGTGTATTCAATATCATGATAATATTTCATGGGTAGAATGTCTTTTAGAAACTGGCAGAACGCATCAAATACGTGTTCATATGTCAGCAATTGGACATCCATTGATAGGAGATACTTTATACGGAAATGGGCAAGGTTGCTTTGATTTAACAAGTTATAAAGTATGTTTTATTCATCCTATAACACAAAAAATTATTTCCTTAACTAAGAAATATGATTAAAAGTATCTTCGGATACTTTTTATTTTAAAATTTATTTTTCAAATTTTGAAAAGATGATAGAGTTTAAAAAACTTGTTTATGAAAGTTAACAGGGATATACTATATAGTATAGGTGTATTGAAAGCGCTTAAATGTTTTGGAAAGGGAAAAAATTTGAATGAGGGAGAATAGAAATGAAAAAAAAATTAAAGATTATAAGTAAAGTCATATTTATTATAATGCTTGTTTTTAGTTTGATTTTTGTTGATAAATTGAATTTAATTCAATCAACAAGTGCTGAAGATAGCATTAGTGAAACAGAAAAAGAAGTAACAGTAGATGCGAATCAAGAGAAAACAGTTGTTAAAAGTAATTTGAATAGAGCAACTGAAGGAACATCAAATTATCAAAAAGTATCTGATGTTGCGATTGGTAAGTTTACGTATAATCTAAAAAAGGATGGAACTGCTGAGTGGAGAAAAATCACTAGCAAAGGTTTTAGTGGCGTGTTAGAGATTCCATCAACTGTTGATTATGAAGGATTAACATATCAAGTAACTGCTATCAATACGCCAAATGTAGCGAATGCAGAAAATGTAACAGATATTGTTTTTCCTAAGTCGATAACAACAATTACTGGAAACTTAAGAAATTGGAATTCGATAAAAAGTATAACAATTCCAAAATATGTGACTGCCTATAATGCATATATTTGGCAATGTAGTCATTTAGAAAATATTATCTTTGAAGATGGTTTTGAAAATATTGGAGTAGGAACTAATGTAGGTAGAACATTAGCAAGTCAATGTCCTGCATTGAAGAATGTTCATTTTCCTAGTTCTTTAAAAAATATTAATTGTGGATATAACAGTATTATTACTTCTTGTCCTATAGAATCTATAGATTTTCCAGAAGATGTTAATATTTTTGATACTTCAGATATGTTTATGAATTGCAATCAGTTAAAGTCAGTAGTACTACCAGAAAGTGTAACAGAAATTCAAGATAATGCTTTTAAGAATTGTAAAGCTTTAACTTCTGTAACTGCCAAAGGAACAATTACTTATATTGGAAATAGTGCTTTTTATGGGTGCGAAGAACTTGTTGAAGTGCCTGATTTGTCAAACATAACTGCCTTTTCTCGAGGTGAAGAATTTTATAATTGTAAAAAGTTAGTCAATATCCAATTAAATGACCAACTTGCAGGATTAAGTTATCGTACATTTGGCAATTGTGAGAATTTAGATATGAAAGTTCTTAATAAAGTAACAAAACTTTACCAAGAATCACTTATAAATTCAGGTATTACTGAAGTTGATTTATCAAGTTCAGCTGCTACTGAAATTGGAAAGAAAGTATTCTCTAATTGTCAAAGGTTAGAAAAAGTAACTATTGGTGGAGAGATTACAACGATTTTAGAAAATGCTTTTGCAGGATGTATTTCTTTGAAAGAAGTTTATATAGGTGAAAATATAACAGATATTAGAGAAGGTGCATTCTCTAATTGTGCTGAAGATTTAGTTATTACTATTGATAATTCAGAAGACAATGTGGATGTTATTGGAAATGCATTTGGAAATGCTAAGGTTATTTATCTTCAAAAGTCTATTGATAACACTTTAGGAGATACAATTAAAGAAAATGGTATGACATTACAAGAAGCAATTGATGCTTTAGGAAATAATGGTGAAGGAACTATTATGATTGAAAAAGATATTGTTTTAAGTTCACCAGTTGTTATTAAAGGAAATAGAAATGTTGTATTAACTTCTGAAAAATTATGTACAATTATTGGTAAAAAAGACACTCAATCTATTGAAAGATTATTTAAGATAGAAAAAGGTTCGACTTTAACATTAAAGGGATCATTAGACTTAAATGGAAAGTATTGTTCTCAAAATACTGATGGTAATGTTGTGAAAGTGGAAGGAAAATTTGTCATTGATGATCAAGTCATTATAGAAAGATCAGTTATGAGTAATAGTTCTGCTATTAGTGTGACAAGTGAAGGTTCACAATTCGTTATGAATAATGGGACTATTAAAAATTGTAAGATTAAGGGAAATAGTAGTGCTGTTATTAAAGTGAGTAACGGTGGAAGATTTGATATGTATGGTGGGGAAGTTTGTGATAATATAGTTACTTCTGGAATGGTAATCGGAAGTATCTATGTTAGTAATAATGGAACTTTCCATATGTATGATGGTGCGATTCATGATAATACACTTGATAAGAACTTAGAGTCATATGATAATAATGTTTCGTATGCAACAGCAGGGGTGCAATTATATGGTTCTTCAAGTGGTGAGGATAATGCGGCAATAATGATTATGGATGGTGGAAAAATCTATAATAATGAAGGTATTTATGGTGCAGGTATTGCTATATTTAAGAATGCTTCAGTTATTATGAATGATGGAACAATATATCATAATTATGCTAAGAATTCTGGCGGAGCTATATCTGTTTGTGATCAATATCGTATTGATAATAATTTTACAGGTAGTGTAAAAGAATATTCGGTAATGTATAAAGCTCAATTTACAATGAATGGTGGTACTATTAGAGATAATACTGCTAAATTAAACGGTGGAGGTATTTTTGTTGTCTCTAATGATGTCACTTTAAATAGTGGTTATATTACAGGAAATACTGCGACTAATAGACAAGGTGGAGGTATCTATGTCTCTAATGAAGTAACTGATAATCCAGGTAAAGAAGATTCACAGTATGTTTTAAATATATCTCATGCTCTTGTTACAAATAACACTGCTGAAATTGGTGGTGGTGTTTGGATTTGTCCGACTGGATTTGGAGAAATACATGGAACAAATGGTATTACTATTTTTGGTAATGAAGCAACTAAAGCTGCAGATGATTTGAATTTTGTTAATATTGGAACAGGTGAGAGTATAATAGTTGAGGGACATCACTTAACAGTTGATAATCACATTCTAGGTGGAGGAAGTGTGACATGGTATAGAGATGGCGGAAGTTATACTCCAAGTATTATTAACTTCCTTGATAGTCCTGATTCTAGAATTTTGAGATATCCAGAACAAAAAGATAAAATTGTTGACATTAGTGATTTACAAACTGGCATTGGTTTAAAAGCAATTGTTAATGAAGAAGATCAACAATTGAGTAAAGATGCTGCTAAAGTTGTTATTAGTGGTAACACTGCTCGTAGTGGTGGTGGTATTGGAAGCAATGGTGGTGTTCATTTTGGAGAAAAAGATGTCTATGGAAGTATAGAGTTATCAAAAGAAATCTCAGGAATCTCTGAAAATGAATTAACAAATGATGGTATATTTAAATTTGTTGTGACATCTGGGTCAGGTAATGATTTAGTTTATTATGATGCTGAAGGAAATGCTCATGGTGAAAAGGTTACTATTGATGTTAAATTAGGAGAAAAAGTTGTTATTTCTCATTTAGAATTAGGAAATTATAATGTTTCTGAAGATGAAGATAGTGCAAAAATAGATGGTTATGAATTAAAAGTAGATGGTACAGGAGCAGTAGTTGTTGAAGAAGATAAAGTTGTGTCTATTGTTGTTAAAAATATGTATACAAAGGTAGATGAGCCAAATAAACCTCAGATACCAGAGGAACCTACTCCAGAAAAACCAACAGAACCTGAAGAACCAAAGCAACCTGTAGTTGATGGAAATGTTCATTTGATTATTTATAAAACAGATCAAGATAAAAAGTTGTTAACTGGTGCAGCATTTGAAGTGGATAAAGTTATTGATGGTGAAGAAATATTTGTAGATGAAAAGACAAATGGACCTAAATTTGAATTTGAAAATTTGGATGATGGAGTCTATAGAATCTATGAAACAATGGTACCAGAAGGTTATGAAGGATTGGATATTTATTTTGAAATAGAAATAAGAAATGGTAAAATTTATTATAATGATGTTGAAGAATTGTCATTCATAGTTGTAAATACAAATGATGGTACAACACCATATGTATTAGGTGAAGAGGTTGATAATCCTGGTTTTGAAGATTTTGTATTAGGTGATGAAGTAGATACAACAAAAAATAATGGCTCTCATAAGGTAGTGAAAACTGTTAAGACATTTGATAACCAAAATATAAATATTTATATAGGAGCATCATTCTTATCATTGGTTGTTATTATCTTAGTAAGGAAATCATTAAAACAAAGTATTCAATAAAAGATATAAGAAAAAGGAGTTTTAGACTCCTTTTTCTTATACAGGATTTTTGTTTTTAACTAATTGGTTTTGTGTATCTATATCTACGAACATTGCAATAGCAATCATATAAGATAATAGAGATGATCCTCCATAAGATATGAATGGTAAGGTAATACCTGTAATAGGTAATAAACCTAAAATCATAAAGATGTTCCATACTTGTTGGAAAATAAGCATTCCAAATATACCAATTGTAAAATACTTATCACGACGATTCGTAGAATCTAAACCAATTTTTAATAGAATAACATCTAAAGCCACAATTGCTAAAACTGTAACAATTCCACCAATATAACCATAATCAGTTAAAATAACAGCAAATATAAAATCAGTTTGCGCTTCTGGGAATATCTTGATAACAGATTGAAAACCATGTCCAAACCAACCTGCAGTTCCATATGATAATAGAGAGTAGAAGAGTTGAAATCCTTCTTTTCCTACAGTTCCTTCGGGGTCAACCCAACCATAGAAACGTGCTAATTTATGACCGCTGATGATTTTAGAGAAAATGTGAGGTTGAAAAATAAATAAATATGTACCTAAAGCTATAATACCAACAACAACAATACCTCCAACAGTAAACCATGCACCACGTAGACCACTTGCAAATAATACGAAGAGAACCCCCATCATAATAATAAGAACAACACCAGTATCATTTTGTAAATAAACAAGCAATGCAGGTGGTAAAACAACTGACATACACTTTAATATATATTTCACTTCACTTTCAAATGTACGAATAAGAATATAGTTATTGTATTCATCTGTGATTCTGGCCAATGTAATAACAATGACTATTTTCATAAATTCAGATGGTTGAAAACTAAAACCTGGTATATTATACCAAGATGTTGCCCCACCAACACGTGAAGCCAAAGGAACAATATGACGTCCACCGATTCTTGTATACAAAAGGTGGTCAATTGCTAATCCTAACAATAAAATCATAAGTATCCCATAAATAATCCATATTTTATCATATATTTGATCATTTCCTATTTTATTAATAATAAAGATGATTATCAAAGAAATTACATAGAAAATAAGTTGTTTGCTCCATAACATATAAGGATTTGATACTTTAGTAATCAAAGGAGCAGCATTCATAATTGCAAAGCAACTAATGAAACATAAAATAATAATAATAAGAATAAGTGGATGTTTTTGAATAATATTTTTAATTTTTTCCAATAAGAAGCTCCTTTCTGTATTTTCTTTTTTATCTCTTTATAGTATACTATAAAAAAGAAATACTTCAATCAAAAAAGGATGTGAAATGTATGGAAACAAAATATATTGCCATAATTGTTATGATAATTATTGTTGGAATTCTTTTATATTATGGATTTATTAATTTTATAAAAAATAAAGGGTTAAATAGCCAACAAAAATCTACAATTGATATAAATTTGCTTTTAGAAGCTTTGGGAGGAATTGAAAATATTCAAGATGTTTCTCATTCTCCTTCTAAATTAACTGTTGTTTTAACGAATCAATCAGTAGTTGATATTGAGAAAATTCAAAGTTTAGGAGCAAGTGGTGTTGTTGAAGGAAAAGATACACTAGCAATGATATTTGGTAAACAATCAGCGTTGATTGCTGAAGATATGAAGAAGTATATGTAAAGGCGAGTATTCGCTTTTTTATTTTTTTATTAAAAAAATGAATTCTAAAGAGCATATGACTAGCATTAAAGAGATATATTTGATATATTGAAAGTGCCAAATAAATCTATTCATGTATCAGGAATAAATTATCTAAAAAAAGGATTTTTTATTGTTTCAGTAGTTTAAGAGTGATATAATGAATGAGAAATAAATATACAGGGGGTTAAACAATGACTTTTAAAGAAAAATGGAATGATGCTTGGGATGGCTTCCAAGCAGGAAAATGGAACAAAGAAGTAAATTTAAGAGACTTTATCCAATTAAATTACACTCCATATGATGGAGATGATTCTTTCTTAGTAGGTCCAACTCAAAATACAAAAGATTTATGGGCTCAAGTTATGGATTTAACTAAAAAAGAAAGAGAAGCTGGTGGAGTGCTTGATATGGATACTAAAGTTGTATCTACTTTAACTTCACATGATGCAGGATATTTAGATAGATCTAAAGAAAAAATTGTTGGTGTTCAAACTGATAAACCATTTAAGAGATCTTTACAACCATTTGGGGGTATTCGTATTGCTGAACAAGCTTGTGAAACAAATGGATATAAAGTAGATCCTGAAATTTCATACATTTTTAGAGAATATAGAAAAACTCATAACCAAGGTGTATTCGATGTATATACTCCAGAAATTAGAGCTTGCCGTACTGCTCATATTATTACTGGATTACCAGATGGTTATGGACGTGGACGTATCATTGGTGACTACAGAAGAGTTGCTTTATATGGTATTGATAAATTAATTGAAGACAAGAAAAATCAATTAGCTACTTCACAAACAAGAATGACTTCTAAAGTTATCCAATTACGTGAAGAATTAAGTGAACAAATTAGAGCATTAGGTGAATTAAAAGAAATGGCAGCTAAATATGGTATAGATATTTCTAAACCTGCTACAAACTGTCAAGAAGCTATTCAATGGTTATACTTTGGATATTTAGGTGCTGTAAAAGAACAAAATGGTGCTGCAATGTCATTAGGTAGAACTTCTACATTTATTGATATTTATGTAGAAAGAGATTTAAAGAATGGTGTATTTACTGAAGAACAAGTACAAGAGTTTATCGATCACTTTATCATGAAATTAAGAATTGTTAAGTTCGCAAGAACTCCAGATTATAATGCTATTTTTGCAGGAGATCCTACTTGGGTTACTGAATCTATTGGTGGTGTAGGTGTTGATGGACGTCATATGGTTACTAAGACTTCATTTAGATATTTACATACTTTATCTAACTTAGGTACTGCACCTGAACCAAACATGACTGTATTATGGTCAACTCGTTTACCTGCAAACTTCAAAGCATTCTGTGCTAAAACTTCTATTGAGACTTCATCAGTTCAATATGAAAATGATGATTTAATGAGAGTTACTCATGGTGATGATTATGCAATTGCATGTTGTGTATCTTCAATGAGAGTTGGAAAAGAAATGCAATTCTTTGGTGCACGTGCAAACTTAGCTAAATGTTTATTATACGCTATCAATGGTGGTGTTGATGAAAAGAGTAAGAAACAAGTTGGTCCTAAATATAGACCAGTTGAAGGGGATTATTTAGATTATGATGATGTTGTATCTAAATACGTAGATATGATGTCTTGGTTAGCTAAAGTTTATGTTAATGCTTTAAATATCATTCATTATATGCATGATAAATATGCTTATGAAAGAATTCAAATGGCATTACATGATAGAGAAGTAAAACGTTACTTTGCAACAGGTATTGCTGGTTTATCAGTAGTTACTGACTCGTTATCAGCTATTAAGTATGCAAAAGTAAAATGTATTAGAGATGAAGATGGTGTTGTTGTTGATTACGAAGTAGAAGGAGATTTCCCTAAATATGGTAACGATGATGACAGAGCAGATGAAATTGCTGCTTGGTTAGTAGAAACATTTATGGATATGGTCCGTCAACATCATACTTATAGAGAAGGTGTTCCTACAACTTCAATCTTAACAATTACTTCTAATGTTGTTTATGGTAAAGCAACAGGAAGTACACCTGATGGAAGAAAAGGTGGACAACCATTTGCTCCAGGTGCTAACCCAATGCATGGTAGAGATAGCCACGGTGCAATTTCTTCATTAGCATCAGTTGCTAAATTACCATTTAAAGATGCACAAGATGGAATTTCAAACACATTTACAGTTGTTCCTGGTGCATTAGGTAAAGATGATGAAGTATTCTCTGGTGATTTAGATATTGAATCTATCAAAGGTGAATAGAAAGAAGTGATATTATGGCTAGTCAAAAGGAAATTGATGAATTAGTCAAAATGTTAGATGGTCGCATGAGCGATGGATCTGGACATATTAATGTCAAGGTCAATGAAGATGCTCATATTGAGATGGAAGAAGTCAGCGTTGTGTCAAAGATGGATTGTGATAGTGGTGATACTGCTTGCAAGATTCCGAATTTGCCAATGGATGACGATGATGAGTTCTAGTCAAGGGAGGAAGACAAAATGGCAAAAGAACAACAAATTGAAAACTTAGTTGGAATGTTAGATGCTTATGCTGAAAAAGGTGGACATCATTTAAATGTTAATGTATTAAATAGAGATACTTTATTAGATGCTCAAAAACATCCTGAAAAATATCCACAATTAACTATCCGTGTTTCTGGATATGCTGTTAACTTTGTTAAATTAACAAAAGAACAACAAGATGATGTTATCTCTCGTACTTTCCACGAATCAATGTAATACAAGAAAGGATGCTTAGGCATCCTTTTTCTTATATTAAGAGTATATACAATGATATTTTTGAATAGATGTGATAAAATAAGAAAGAAAGATGGTGATATTATGAAAGGTTATATTCATTCTACAGAAAGTTGTGGAACAGTTGATGGACCAGGAATAAGATTTGTTGTTTTTTTTCAAGGATGTCCTATGCGTTGTTTGTACTGTCATAATCCTGATACATGGACACCACAAACTGGTGAACAAATGTCAGTTGATGAAATTTTAAAAATGTATGATAGTAAAGCTGAATTTTATAAAAAAGGAGGCATAACTTGTACTGGTGGTGAGCCGCTTCTTCAAATTGATTTTTTAATAGAATTATTTGAAAAATGTCATGAAAGAAACATCCATACATGTTTAGATACATCGGGTATTACTTTTAATGAGAATCCAGACTATTTAAAAAAATTAGATAGATTGTTAGATGTGACTAATTTAGTTATGTTAGATATTAAACATATTGATCCAGAAGAACATAAGAAGTTAACTTCACAGCCTAATGAGATGATTTTAAAATTTGCTAAGTATGTTGATGATAAAGGAATAGATATGTGGATTAGACATGTTGTTGTTCCAACAATAACACAAAATGATCAATATTTATATCAATTAGGAGAATTCTTAGCAACTCTTCAACATATAAAGGCGTTAGATGTTTTACCATACCATACAATGGGTATTCCTAAATATGAGAATTTAGGCATAGACTATCCTTTAAAAGGGATTAAACCTTTAGATAAAAAAGATGCTATAGCAGCAAGAGAAGTTATTTTTAAAGGAATGAAAAATGCATTAAGTAGACACTAAGAGTGTCTATTTAACTTTGAGGGTAATATATGAAAGCTAATGAGATACAAAATAAATTAAATCAATTATATGATCAAAACTTATTAGATGAAGCTTATCAATTTCTTTTACAAGAAACACAAAAAGCAATGGATCAAGAAGATGATTTATTGGTATTAATGTTATTAAGCGAATTAATTGGGTATTATCGTGTAACAGCTCAATTTCAATATGGAAATACGATTGCTCAGCAAGCTATGAAAATAGTAGGTTCAAAAGGACTAGAGAAAACTATTCATGGTGCGACAACATATCTTAATATTGCAACTTTATATCGTGTTCAAGGAAAATTTCAGGAAGCATTGGAGCTTTATAAAAAGACAGAGATTATTTATAAAGATTTATTAAGTGAAAAAGATGAAAGATACCCAGCTTTTTATAATAATTTTAGTTTGTTATATCAAGAAATGGGAAATTATCAACAAGCTTTAGATTATGCATTGAAAGCTTTAAAAATGATTGCAAAGTTAGATAACTGTGAAATTGAACAAGCAATTACTTATACAAATTTATCACAAATGTATTTTTCTTTAAATGATATTTCTAATGGAAAGAAGTGTTTAAAAAAAGCAATTGATTTATTTGAAAATTATGGCTCTCAAGATCCACATTATTTTGCTGCTTTATCTGCATTGGCACATGGATATTATTTAGAAGGGAATTATAAAAAAGCAGTTTTATTATATGATGAAGTTTTAGTAGGAATAGAAAGTGTTTTTGGAAAAAATAAAGATTATCAGACAGTTTTATCTAATAAAAGAAAAGTGGAGAAATTGTTAAATGAACCAATAAAGGGATTAGATATTTGTCAGAAGTATTATGAAGTATATGGAAAAAAGTTGATAGATGAAAAGTTTAAAGATTATCAGCGTTATATGGCAATAGGATTATTTGGTTTTGGTTCGGATTGTTTGGGATATGATGATAAAATTTCTCAAGATCATGACTTTGGTCCAGGATTTTGTATATGGTTGCCAGAGAACATTTATAAGGAAATAGGAAAAAAGTTACAAGAAGAATATGATCAATTGCCACAAGAGTTTATGGGATTACGAAGAATTCAATCGTATCATGGTGCAGGACGAGTTGGTGTGTTCTCAATAGAAGATTATTTTAAACAATTTTTATATAAGATACCTTCTACTTTGGAAGAATGGCTATATGCTGATGAGAATGCGTTATTAGCATGTACAAATGGACGTATTTTTGATGATTATTATGGTGAAGTCACAAAGATAAGAAAAAAGTTATCTTATTATCCAGAAGATATAAGAATTAAAAAGATTGTAAGAGCTATAGCAAAAATGGCACAATCAGGACAATATAATTATGCAAGGTGTATGAAAAGGCATGATGAAGTTGCAGCTAGTCTTGCTTTAAATGAATTTGTAGATCAAACATTATCGGTGATTTATTTACTGAATAAGAAATATAAGCCTTATTATAAATGGAGTTTCTATGGTTTAAAAGATTGTCTTATATTAAATGATATCAGTGATTGTTTACATCAATTGATACTTTTGCCTAGTCAAATTCAACATTGGCATAATCATACATCTGTTGTGAATACAGATGATGAAAAGATTGTTATTATTGAAAAAATATGTCAAAGAGTTATTATGGAACTTCATCATCAATCGTTAACTTCTCATTTTGATGATTTTTTAGATAACCATACAATCAATATGATGAATTTGATTCAAGACAAAACAATAAGAGAAAAACATATTATGGAGGGATAGTATGATAGACGAGATTATTCAAAGAGAATGGGAGTTCTTCCAAAAAGTTAATAATATAGGTGGCAGAGCATCATGCCAAGATGACTTTGAAACTTTTTACCTTCAACGAAAAGGACAGTTTGAAGTTTTTGGTGAAGAGCTTCGTCAGTCTTATTTACAAGATCTTAAAGATGCAAAAAAACTAGGGAGAAATTTATTAATGGAAAAGTATGCTTATATGATGGAGTCAACTGATCCCCAATATTTTCAATCTATTCAAGATCAATTACCTATACGAGATGAACAACAAAAAGAATTAATTAATTATATATGTCAAATAGAAGTTCAAATGAGAGAAGAATTTAATCAACAATATCCACATCTCGCTTCTTTAATGAGATATACTCATAGTTATGAAGATCAGCAAGATGATACATCATTTGAAACATATTTAAGAGGAGAATTATCAACATATTCACCACATACATTATGGTTATATGGGAAAATGATTGCTCATATGTTAGAAAAGCAAGAAAATATGATTATGCTTATTATGGAAAGGACCATAAAAGCATATGGATATTCATCATTGGATGAGGCGGAAAAGAAGAATCAATGATGACAAATTCGATAAAAGAGATAGAAGTTATATGAAAAATATGATAAAATAATAGAAGGATTTATATAAGGAGGAATTTATCATGAAAATTTTATTATGTTGTGTTGCAGGTGTAACATCTACATTATTTTCTTCAAAGTTAAAAGATGCTGCATCAAGAAAAAGAGTAGATGCTACAGTATGGTCTGCTTCTGAAGTGGCTGTTGAGTACTCAATCAACTTAGCAGATGTCGTATTAGTAGAACCTCAACTAAGATCATCTTATGAAAAAATCAAAGCATTAGATCCTAGCAAACCAGTTCTTTTAATTAGCGATGAGGATTTTAAGAATTTCAATGCTCTTAAGATTTTTGAAATGGCTTACGATGCATGTAATAAATAATGACAGGATAGAATGAATAGTGGCTATTCATTCTTTTCTTTTCATGAAATGAAAAAAATAGTTTATTTATTAGTTTTTGCTTTATTGATAACTGCATGTCATTTTGAGCCATTGAATAATAAAAGTGAGTTAAAAATTGTTGTGGCTAGTGATATTCATTACTTTTTAAAAGAATATTATAAAGATTGTGATTGGTTTGAGGAATCCGTTCTTCAAGGGGATGGAAAAATGGTTACATATTGTGATGAGATAGTTGATGCCTTTATTAAGGACGTAGAGAAAATAAATCCTGATTTGGTTATATTGACAGGAGATTTGTCTTTTTATGGTGAAAAGGGAAGTCATGAAGCTTTGGCTAAGAAACTTTTAACATTAAAAGATAAAGGAATACATGTTGCAGTCATTCCTGGAAATCATGATATTGATAGTATCTATGCAAAAGGATATGGTAAAGATGATTTTATAAAAGTAGATAATGTGAATGCTGAAATGTTTAAAAGTATATATAAAGACTTAGGATATGATATTTCATATCATCAACATAGAGATTCATTAAGTTATAGTATTCAACTGAATCACAAATATACTCTTTTTATGATGGATTCAACAGCCCATCAATTAACAGGTTCAAATCTTGATATAGGTGGTTATTTTACTGAATCAACAATGGAGTGGTTAGAGGATGAATTGAAATCAGTAAAAGATAATGATAGAATTCCAATAGTTGCTATGCATCATAATCTAGCTATACACAATAATTTAATAAATCAAGGTTATACTATAAAAGATTATCAAACTATAGCAAAACTATTTCAAAATTATCAAGTTCCATTTGTATTAACTGGACATATTCATTGTCAAAATATAAGAGAGGTGAATGGAATTTATGATATTGCATCTTCTTCGTTACTAGATGCACCTTTACAATATGGAGTGATGACTTTAAAAGATAATGGTATGGAGTATCACACACAATCTTTAAAGATTTCTCAAGATGCAAATGAGTACTTTGATCTTGTTTCATCAAATAAGTTTGCAGAAGCCTTTGAAGTTATTAAAGATAAGAAAATAAGGGAAGAGATGAAAGAGGTTGTTGTCAAAGCTAATCGTTATTATTTTGCAGGAAATATATTCTTGCATATTGATGAATTAAAGAATATGAAGGGATATGCATATTTTTATAAAGAAGAGGGAGAAAAGTTATCTTTTTATAAAGGGTATTTAGAAAACTTAATGAGCGATACAAATAATAATCAATCTTTAAATTTGATTTATTAAATAGAAATACTTTTTATTTCATTTTGTTCATGATATTATATAAATAATGAAGAATTGAAAGGAGAAATAATATAATGAAATTAGGGGCTATTGAAGCAGGAGGAACAAAATTTGTTGTAGCAATTGGAGATGAGAATGGTAATGTTTTAGAAAGAGATGCATTTCCAACAACTTCCCCAGATGAAACAGTTGCTCGTATCTTTGAATTTTTTGATGGAAAAGATATTGAAGCATTAGGGCTTGGATGCTTTGGACCAATCGATCCAGATTTAAAGAGTGAGACATATGGTTATATTACAACAACACCAAAACCAGGTTGGGGAAATTATAATATAGTAGGTGCTTTACAAGAACATTATCCAAATTTACCAATTGGGTTTGACACAGATGTTAATGGTGCTGCTTTAGGAGAAGTTTATTTTGGAGCAGCTAAAGGACTAGATAGTGCTTTATACTTAACAATTGGAACAGGAATTGGTGGAGGAGCTATTGTAGAAGGAAATCTTGTACATGGTTTATTACATCCTGAAATGGGACATATGTTATTGCAAGTCAGAGAAGATGATCCATATAAGGGAAAATGTCCATATCATGGAACATGTTTTGAAGGTTTAGCAGCAGGCCCAGCTATTGAAGAAAGATGGGGAGTGAAAGGAAATGAACTTGCTGAAGATCATCCTGCATGGGATCTAGAGGCATGGTATATTGCACAAGCATTAGCTATTTATGTATTAACTCTATCACCTAAAAAGATTATCTTAGGAGGAGGAGTTATGCATCAATTACAACTTTTCCCAATGATTCATAAATATTTACAAGAAAGATTAAATGGATATATCCAAAAAGAGGAAATTACAACAGATGCTATTAAAGATTATGTTGTGAGCCCTGGATTGGGAGATAATGCGGGTGTATGTGGAGCACTTGCATTGGCTAAACTTGCTAAAGAGAGATAATGAAGAAGAATTTGAGATTATGTCTCAATTCTTTTTTTCTATAATTTTATAAAATGCAACCAATAGTTTCCTGCATTCAAACTAAAATATATTGTCGCAACCATATTTTCTTTTATAGAATAGAGACAGAAAAGGAGAGAAAATAATGAATATAGAAATTGCAAATAAATTATTACAATTAAGAAAGGAAAAGGGATTATCTCAAGAACAACTTGCTCAAAAACTAGGAATTAGTAGACAAGCTATTAGTAAATGGGAAAGAGCAGAAGCTTCACCTGATACAGACAATTTAATAGAATTGGCAAGACTTTATGATATTTCTTTAGATGAATTATTATTACATGAGCCTACTAAAAAAGATAGTGATAAAGAAGAACAAAATAATGATAATGAAGAAAAAGATGAGTATGTTCATGTTGGATTTGATGGAATTCATGTTAAGGAACATGAAGGAGATGAGGTTCATGTTTCTTGGAATGGTATTCATGTTAGTGAAAATGGAGGACATGCAGTTGATGTAGGAAAAGAAGGCGTTTTTATAGATGGAGAAAAGTATCATAAAGAAAATTGGATAGATTGGAAAGAGAGAAAGTATAGCTTTCCTTTGGGAGCAATTCTTTTCTTTGGTTTTCTTATTTATGCAGTTATTACAAATCGTTGGGATCCTATATGGATTGTTTTAATTGCTATACCAACAATTGATAGTTTTATCATGGCAGTACGTAAAAGAAAATTTTCAAAATTCGCATATCCTCTTGTCTGTGTGATAATCTATTTATGGATTGGAATCTATGTTGGCTACTGGCATCCAAGTTGGCTGATCTTTTTAACTATACCTTGTTATTATTCAATTGCAAATTATTTAGATCATAGAAAAGCTTCCTAAAGGAAGTTTTTTATTAATGTATTGACATATAATATTATATAGCGTATAGTATTATATGAAATGAGGTGTTTGTATGATATTTAATACTGGAGCTGCCTTGTTAGATGCAATTGTGCTATCGGTTGTATCATATGATGAAGAGGGAACATATGGATATAAAATAACCCAAGATGTTCAAGCTGTCATTAGTGTGAGTGAGTCAACATTATATCCTGTTTTAAGAAGGTTATTAAAGGATGGATGCTTGGAAACATATGATCAAGAGTTCCAAGGTAGAAATAGACGTTATTATAAAATTACAAGTTCTGGGAAGGTACAGCTTAATATGTATAAACAAGAGTGGTATGAATATACATTAAAGATTAATAGGTTATTTAATGGGGGAAATCAAGATGGATAGAAAAACTTTTATGAAAGAATTAGATTTCTTGCTTCAAGATATTAATGAAGAAGAAAGAAGAGAAGCGTTGTCTTTTTATGAAGATTATTTTGATGAAGCTGGAGAAGAGAATGAAGAGAGAGTTATGAGGGAGTTAGGTGATCCTAGTCGAGTTGCTGCTATTATTCGAGATAGTTTGAAAGGAAACTTTGATGATCATATTCATTCTGGTAATGATGGGTTCTCTAATGATGATTATCAAAGAACTTATGAGGTTATTGATATAGAAGAGGATGCTAAGAATAAAAAAGCATCTACAGATTTGAAAAATAAATGGAATACATTAGGATCAAGAGATCGCATTTTACTTATTGTTTTATTGATTTTGGCTATTGTTCCATTGTCAGGGATGATAGGTGGACTCTTTGGAGTAAGTTTTGGATTAGCAACTGCTTTCTTTTGTTTAATATTTGGCTTTTGGATTATTACTTTTGTGTTATATGTTATTTCTATAGTATTAATTATTGTAGGTGTTGTTAACTTCTTTAGTTTTCCTGGTGCAGGATTTATTTATATAGGAATTGGTTGTGTTGTTATTGCATTAGCACAAATTTTTGGAAAAATTGCATCTTGGTTCTTTAAAGAATGTATTCCAAATATTGTAGATATATTATCAAATGTTGTTCATAAGTTTATCCATAATCGAGGTGTACGTTCATGAAAACAATATATAAAGTTCTCATTAGTTTTGTAATAGGTGTATGTTTTATAGTTGCAGGTATAAGTATGGGTGGAGCAAAGCAAATCAATAAGAATCAATTTGCATTCATGAATCACTTGGATATAGAATGGTCTCCAAATAAAAAGGATGATATTGAATATATAGCTCAATCATCAATTAATGAATTAGAAATAGTTACAACTGTTGCAGATGTAGAGTTTCAAGAAAAAAAGGATATAAAAAATATTCAAGTAGATGTTTCTAATGTTTATAGTGGATTAAAAGTTGATGAAGATGGACATAAATTAATTATTAAACAACCAAGCTATTGGATTAATAATGGAAAAAGCAGGAAAGCAAAGATTTCTATTGTTGTTCCACAAGGATATCAATTTGAAAAAGTTGAAGTAAATGCTAATCTTGGAGAAACAAAAATTGAAAATTTAAATACAAATGATTTATCTATTGAAAATAGTATGGGTAAACTAACAATGGAAGATGTTGTTTGTTATAATATGGAAATAGATGCTGGTATGAGTCAAACAGATTTAAAAAAAGTGACTTGTTATAAAAATTTAAATATTGACATAGGTATGGGTGAAGTTAAAATTCTTTTAAATAATCATAAACATGATTATAATTATAATGTAGATGTTGGAATGGGAGAAGTTCAAATTGGAGATGAGAAGTTCTCTGGATTTGCAGAAAAGAGTTCACATCATAATGATTTAAAGAGTTGTCAAATTGATGTTGATTGTGGTATGGGATCTGTCAAAGTAGAAATGGAGGATTAAAAATGAATAAAAGATTATATAAATCAAGAACAGATGTTATGATATGTGGTGTATGTGGAGGATTAGCTGAATATTTTGAAGTTGATCCAACAATTGTACGATTAATTGCTGTCGTCCTTATCTTTGGATGGGGATCAGGGTTACTAGCTTATTTAATTGCTGCAATTATTATGCCAAAAAATCCATATTAATCATTATAAAAAGAACCTTGTTTAATGAAGGTTCTTTTTAAGTTAAGGTACAATAATATTTAATGCCTTAGGAATGACACGAATATGAATAGGAAAAGTTGTGCCTTCTTCTCCGTCAATATCATAAATAATATCTTCTTCGCAATATATTGTTATATTTTTGGCTTGAACATAGTGAATAAAAGGGCTATTTTCATGATGATTAAGCTTATAGTCTTTAAATATAGAAATCATATCAGTTGGCGAACATTTCCTAATAATCAATAAATCTAAAACACCATCTTGTATACTAGCATGTGGTGTAATATCTTTAAATCCACCAACTTGAGATGTATTTGTAATCATAAATAATCGAGCTTCTTCTTCAAATTCTTCTTCCTCAGTGACAACTTTTAAGTGGAGATTTGTTGAAAGTTGAGAAGGTAGCTGTCTAATTCCACTCACATAATAGGCTAATGGTCCAAACCTTTCTTTTTCTGCTTTAGATACTTGAAAGCTAATATCGCTGAACATACCACCAGCAATTACATTTGCAAAATATTGATGATTGACTTGACCTATATCAACTTTCATAGTCTTCATATTTTTAATCATATTAACAAATTGTTGAGTAGATTTTGGTAGTTGAAGATGATTGGCAAAGTCATTAACTGTTCCTCCAGGTAAAATAGCTAGAGGTGTTATTAATTGATTTTCTACAAATCCACTAATAACTTCATTAATAGTGCCATCACCACCAACAGCAACAACAAAATTATAATCTTGATCTTTTAATTCTAAACATTTATGATAGGCATCATTCTTTTTTTCTGTATAAAAGATATCAATATGATTGACAATATTTTGTAAAATCAATTGACCTATGATTTTATCTAATTTTTTTTGAATTGTTTTTGTTCCAGAAGAAGGATTAATAATAAATAAACATTTCATATAGACACATCCTTATCATTTTTAAAAAGGAATAGTTTCTTGATTATATACATTATTTCTTAATAAACGTAATAATAATTCAACACCCTTTTTCATCATGGTAATAGAAACAAATTCATAAGGTCCATGATAATTAAATCCACCAGTTCCAAGATTAGGGCATGGTAGTCCTTCAAAAGATAACATAGCACCATCAGTTCCACCACGTATTGGTGTAATTCTTGGTTCAAGTCCTACATCATGCATAGCATTTTCAACTTGTTCAACA
This sequence comes from Candidatus Stoquefichus sp., assembly GCA_021768625.1. Taxonomy (GTDB): domain Bacteria; phylum Bacillota_I; class Bacilli_A; order Erysipelotrichales; family Coprobacillaceae; genus MGBC163490. The sequence goes on from JAETUM010000034.1 coordinate 21,740, forward strand.
ATATGTGGATACTTTTCAATAATTTCTTTCATATTAAGATACTGTTCTTTCATTGTAACAGTGACAAGTTCTTTTCCATAATAACTGTTAAGATAAGCTTGTATACGTTTAAAATCATTTAATTGTTGTTTAAGTTCACTAAAGTCATGATCTCTCACAATATATTCCATTCTTGCTTTTTCACAGCTTCCTTTAATAGAAGATAAGTGGTGGAAACCATCATAGTGATCAGTATATTCAGGCTTTTTTTGAGCTGGTAGTAATTGATCAAATTGTATTGCTACCTGAGATGCATTAATCATTTTATTCTTTGCAGTTCCTGGATGAATTGATTTTCCTACAATATCAACAATGACTTGGTAAGCATTAAAGTTTTCAAAAGCTAGTTCAGCAATATGTCCACCATCAACTGTATATGCATAATCAGCATGGAACTTTTCAATATCAAAGTGTTCAGTTCCACGACCAACTTCTTCATCAGGTGTAAATGCAATTTGAATATCATTATGTTTAAATTCTGGATGTTTGTATAAATACTCAGCCATACTCATAATAATTGCAATTCCAGCTTTATCATCAGCACCTAATAAAGTAGTTCCATCTGTTGTTATAATATCATGGCCAATGACATCATATAAATCATGAAACTCTTGTGGGTCTAAGTACATTTCTTTTTCTTTGTTTAAAGTTAAGCAACTTCCATCATAATTTCTAATGATTTGTGGATGAACATTTTTCCCGCATGCATCTGGAGATGTATCCATATGTGCAATAAAACCAATAGTATCACCTTGGTGATTATTATTAGAAGGAATTGTTCCATAAACAGTGCCATAATCATCTATATTGACATTGACTAAACCTAGTATTCTCATTTCTTCTACTAAAAATTCACCTAATTCTCTTTGTTTTTTTGAAGATGGTGAAGTTGTAGAATAAGGATCAGATTGTGTATCAAAACTAACATATTTTAAAAATCTATTTTCTATTTTCATAACTGCCTCTCTTTCTTTAATATTATAACAATTATCTTTATATCTCACAATATATTTGTATTTTGTACTAGACAAAATTATAAAATATCCTTATGATGTAGGAGGAGGTTTTCTTGATGAGTAAATTTTATGCAGTTAAAAATGGAAGAAAAACTGGAATATTTTTGGCATGGGAAGAATGTGAAAAGCAAGTGAAGGGTTTTAAGGGTGCTATTCATAAGTCTTTTAATACAAGGGAAGATGCTGAATTATATCTTAATGATAAGATGCAATCTTATGACAATCAACAAGGGATTATTGCTTATGTAGATGGCAGTTATAATATTAAGACAAAAGAGTATGGATACGGATGTGTTTTATTAGAAGGGCAATCAGTTTTAGAACAGTTATATGGAAAAGATAATCAAGAAGATTATATGACCATGAGAAATGTTGCTGGTGAAATATTGGGAAGTGAAGTAGCCATTCGTTATGCAATAGAACATGGATATTCATTGATTTGTATTTATTATGACTATGAAGGCATTGAAAAATGGGCTAATCACCATTGGAAAGCTAATAAGGTAGGAACTCAAAAATATCAAAAGTTTATTGATGAAAGTCGTCAAAAAATTGAAATTTCTTTTATAAAAGTATTAGCGCATAGTGGAGATATGTATAATGAAGTAGCTGATCTTTTAGCAAAGAAAGCCGTTGGAATAAAATGAGTGAAAGAATTGTTGTTTTTGATATAGAAGTTCTTAATCAAGATCCTACAAGTATTTGTGCTATTGGTATTGTAGAGCTTGTTGATCAAGAAGTCCAGTCAACTTATTATTCATTGATTAAACCAAAAAACTTAAGTTATGATATGTATCGTTATAAAGTGCATAAAATTAAATCACAATCATTAATTCATGAAAGAAGTTTTGATGAAGTTTGGAAAGAAGTAAAACATTATTTTGATAAAAGTATTGTGGTTGCTCATGATATACAAGGTGATATGTTGTACTTAAGAGAAACATTAAAATCATATCATATACCTTATCCAACATTACAGATGTCTTGTACTCATGTATTGGCACATCTTATTTATCCTTGTTTGAAAAAATATAATCTTAAAGAATTATCAAAAATGAATGGTTTTGACTTTCAAGCACATCATGCTTTAGAAGATGCAAAAGCAACTGCACATTTATTAATTGAGATGTTACATAAGAAAAATATACATACTTTAGTTCAACTACACCAATTATATCATTTGGATTTTGGAGAGATGAAACAGAATTATTATAGAAATATTATATCTCCAGAATCTGCATCTCAATTGCTAGAAATGAATCAAAAAGAAGATGCTTTCCTTTATCATCAATCTATTTGTTTTACTGGAAAATTATCTATGCCAAAGGAGATTTTGGAAGAAAAAACAAAAGGGGTTAGTGCATTATATAGTCATCAAGTGAGTCATCAAACAAATTATTTAGTTGTAGGTAAAAATGGATTTTATAAAGTAAGATTTGGAAATAAAAATAAAAAAGTGCAAAAAGCTTTACAATTAATAAAACAGGGACAAGATTTAAAAATTATTCATGAAAATGAATATTTACAATTATTAGAAGCAAAGAAGTAGTAATACTTTTTATCATTGAAAAGAGGAAAATAAGTATGAAAATAAGAGTTGCTAAAAAGAGTGATGCAAAAGAAATATTAGAAATTTATGCACCTTACATTGAAAATACAACAATTACATTCGAATACAGTGTTCCTAGTCTTGAAGAAATGACTTTAAGAATAGAAAAAACATTACAAAAATATCCATATCTTGTTGTAGAAGAAAACGGGAGAATTATTGGATACGCCTATGCTTCAGCTTTACGTGGAAGAAAAGCTTATGAATGGTCATGTGAATTATCTATATATATAAAAGAAGGTTATCATGGGCAAGGGATTGCCACAAAATTATATATAAAGTTGTTTGAGATATTGAAGAAAATGAATATTCAAACATTATATGCCTGTATTACATTTCCTAATGATAGAAGTGAGAAATTTCATCAATCTTTAGGTTTTCATAAAAATGCATTGTTTCAAAAATGTGGATATAAGTTTGGCAAATGGTTAGATGTCATTTGGATGGAGAAAAGTATAGGAGAATATGGCGAAATTGATGGATTCGTGTCGTTTTCATCATTATCTATGGATGAAATTCATAAATGTTTGAATAATTAGTATATTCATAATTATGATTATATGTTATGATAGGTTGTGAAAGAAAAACCAAAATAGATTTAGAAGTTTTGAGGAGGAGAATATGAAATATTTATCTGTTGCTATTCCTTGTTATAACTCTCAAGATTACATGGCTAAAGCTATCGAGTCTTGTTTGATTTTAAAGGATGATGTAGAAATTATTATTGTTGATGATGGTTCAAAGGATGACACTGCTCGTATTGGTGATGAGTATGCAGCAAAGTATCCAGAAACTATTAAGTGTATACATCAAGAAAATGGTGGGCATGGTGAAGCAGTGAATACTGGATTAAAAAATGCAACTGGTTTGTATTTTAAAGTTTTAGACAGTGATGATTGGTTTGATCAATCAGCTTTGGTTAAAGTATTAGAAACTTTAAAAACTTTATATAATCAAAAAGAAGTTGTTGATATGATGGTAGCTAATTATGTTTATGAAAAGCCAAGTGAAAATAAAACAAGTGTTATTAAATATACAAATGCTTTACCACAAAATAGAGTTTTTAGATGGTATGATGTGAAACATTTTTATCCTCAACAAAATTTATTGATGCATAGTGTTATTTATCGTACGCAATTGTTAAGAAATTGTAATTTACAATTACCTAAACATACTTTTTATGTAGATAATTTATTTGTATACCAACCATTGCCATATGTTAATACGTTATATTATTTAAATGTTGATTTATATCGTTATTTTATAGGTAGGGATGATCAATCAGTTAATGAAACAATTATGATTTCAAGAATTGATCAACAAATTAAAGTCAATAAGTTAATGATGGATTCTTGCAATGTTATGAACTTAAAAAGTAGGAAATTACGTAATTATATGATTAAATATTTAACTATGATTACAACTGTTTCAACAGTTTTATTAATTAAATCAGGAAGTGAAGAAAACCTAGCAAAGAAAGAAGAACTATGGGCTTATTTAAAGTCAAAAGATATAGAGCTATATAAAGCAGTTAAACACACTATGCTTGGGGCTTGTATGCAAATGGATAGTAAGATAGGTAAAAAGATTATCACAACTGGATATGGTATTTCTAGGAAATTATTTGGTTTTAATTAATGAAACAATTATTACAAAAATATAAACATGCCTGGGTGTTTTTGTATTTTATTATTTATATGCCTTGGTACTTTGGAATACAGTTAAGAACACAAGTTGCATTTCATGATGTTTATACAAGTATAGATCAAGCTATTCCATTTATTTCTTGGTTTATTTTACCCTATGTTTATTGGTTTTTATTTGTAGCAGGAACAATAGCTTATTTGTTTTTTACTGATAAAGAAGATTTTTATAAATGTACAGCATTTTTGTTTATAGGAATGACAGTTTGTTTGATTGTTTTTACAATATATCCTACAAGTTTTGATCATAGACCAATCACTATTGAAGGAAATTCTTTGTGTCAGTTTTTAGTCAATTTTATTTATACTGCTGATAAGAGTCAAAATGTATGTCCAAGTATTCATGTTTATAACTCAATTGGATGTGCAATTGCTTTAATAAAATGTAAGCAGTTTTCTAAGAGTTATGGAATGAAAATATTTGCGATTGTTTCAGCAGTATTGATTACTTTATCAACAATGTTTATTAAACAACATTCTATCATTGATGCATTGATGGCAACTCTACTTTCAATTATTCTTTATATAGTAGTTTATAAAGTAGATTACTCAAAATTTTTTGATAAAAGAAAACAGTTAAAGAGGGAATAAAAGCCCTCTTTTTATAAGCAAAAAGAAATAAATTAAGAATATGAAAAGATTTATTAATGATTATGGTCATTAGTCATCTTGTTTATTATTGCTATTAAAGATCGTTTGTTATTATTTAGGACAAATGAAAAAACGCTTCCTAAAAGCATTTCATATATTAATATATATGCATAGGAATAGTATTTTTATAAATTAAATTAGGGATGAATGCATATATGAATACACAAGTTTTTGTAAAAATGACAAAGGAATTATCATATTGTGGCTAGAAATTCTACATGGGTAAAAGAAGCTTGCAAACTTGTTTCTTAGACCTTGGGATTCCATGATATTTTAGGTATTCAGATAGCCTGTCAATAATCTTTTGTGGTATTATGTTAAAATAGTTTCTTTATATATAGTAGTAAAAAATATTTTACTTATTTCATTGATATATGTGTTTCCATACAATAAGAAGAATAACGCAATATCTTATAATTAGGACAGGTATTTTTCTGTGTTGTTTATAGAATCTGTTCTAAATATTGTCATTGCATATATGTTTAAGAAATTTTATAAAAAGAGTTAAAATAATTTGATTAAATGACTAAAAATTAAAAAAATTATAACCTTCGTTGTTTCTTTTAAGTATTTGTGGTTAAATAGTAAAAAGTAAAGAGGTGATTGTTTATGAGTAAAGGCTTAGTTTCTAAAGTTTTGGAAATGGATCCTGCGGCTAGAAATAGATTTAATGTTATTTTGAATTATCCAGGTGTGCATGCAATGTTTTTTTATCGTATTAACCATTTTTTATGGAACGCACATTTGAAAATATTGGCACGTTTTTTAAGTCAGGTGGCACGTTTTTTGACAGGAATCGAAATCCATCCAGGTGCAACAATTGGAAAACGTTTCTTTATTGATCATGGTATGGGTGTGGTTATTGGTGAAACGACTATTATTGGTGATGATTGTCAATTATTTCAAGGAGTAACACTTGGAGGAGTTGGAACTGGTGAGCATAAAGTGAAAAGACATCCTACATTGTGTAATAATGTTATGATTTCTGCAGGTGCAAAAATTATTGGCGATGTAACTATTGGCGACAATAGTATTGTAGGGGCATCATCAGTTGTTTTAAAAGATGTTCCACCAAACTGTACAGTTGTTGGGGTGCCTGGTAGAATTGTTAAAGAAAATGGAATACGTGTAGATAAAGATTTATAAATGAGCATGTATAGAAATAAATCTTTCATTGAGAATAATATTTGAATAATTGATTCATAGAATACAATAGGAGGTTATTCTATGATTTCTGTGGATTTACAATCTGGTTTATATCATTATGGGTTAGGATTGTTAAAAAGAGAAGATGGCTTATATTGTTTAGTTGATTTAGATACTGGAGAATGGTATGAAAAGATGACCATCTATTACATTCAAAGATTATTGAAACAATGGAATCAAAAAAGAAAACTATTTATTAATCTTTCTTAACCTATCCCTTTGTTGGGATAGGTTAGTATATTTTAGAGTATATGAAAAAATTTTGAAGATGAATTGAAATACAAAAAAGAACATGATAGAATACATAATGTATGGCGCTTTAGCTCAGCTGGATAGAGCACACGCCTCCTAAGCGTGGGGTCAGGCGTTCGAATCGCCTAAGTGCCGCCATTATAATAAAAATATTCTTTAAAAAAGTACTTATGAGTTTGTGATTATTTACAAATATATGAGTACTTTTTATATTGTTTTAAAACAAGTATTTAATAAATTATTTAATATAATAAAAGAATAAATAGTATAAAATCATTTTATATAGATACTAAAATATCATGCCTTATAAGCATTATAATGATTTAAAATAGGTATTAGACATTTTATTGCTATTTTCATATAATAAAAGTAACAAGAGGGAGGAAATAAATATGTTATTTTCAAATCAATCATTAAAAAAGTTAATTTGGCCATTAATTGTTGAACAAATTCTCATTATGATTGTAGGAATGGCTGATACTATGATGGTTTCTTATGCTGGTGAGGCCGCTATATCAGGAGTTGGATTAGTTGATATGGTCAATAATCTTATTATTACAGTTTTAGCTGCTATTGCTACGGGAGGTGCAGTGATTGTATCTCAGTATATTGGGAATCAAGATAAAGAGAAAGCAAATTTTGCATCAGGACAATTGATGGTAATTACAGCTATTATTTCAACTATTATTATGATATTTTGCTTAATATTTCATAAAGTTATTTTATCTTTGTTTTTTGGTTCTATTGAAGCAGATGTAATGAAAGCATGTATCATTTATTTTTTAATTACAGCTTTATCATTTCCGTTTTTAGGAATATACAATTCATCTTCTGCATTGTTTAGATCAATAGAAAAAACAAAAGTCACGATGTATGTTTCTTTATTGATGAATGCTATTAATATTATTGGAAATTATATTGGTGTTATTGTGTTAGGTGCTGGAGTTGCAGGAGTGGCTATTCCAACTTTAATTTCTAGAATTGTTGCTGCAGTTATTATGTTTGCTTTATCATTAGATTATAAAAACATGGTTTATGTTAAAATGAAGGATATTCGTGTGATAGATGGAAACATGGTTAGAAAAATCTTGCAAATTGCTATTCCTAATGGGATTGAAAATGGTTTGTTTACATTGGGAAGAGTTTTAGTTACAAGTATTGTTTCTATGTTTGGGACAAGTCAAATTGCTGCTAATAGTGTGGCAGGAAGTATTGATCAAATTGCTATTGTTGTTGTTAATGCTATTAATTTAGGTATTGTTACAGTTGTTGGACAATGTGTAGGAGCTAATGATTATAATCAAGCGTCATACTATATTAAAAAATTAATGAAAATTTCGTATGTAGTCACTGCAATTATTGGTGGAATAGTTATTATTGCATTACCATGGATTCTAGATTTATATACATTGTCAAATGAAGCAAGACAATTAACATATCTTTTAGTCATTATGCATAATGTGATGGCATTTGCTTTACATCCAACATCATTTGTATTGCCAAATGGTTTAAGAGCTACAGGTGATGTGAAATATTCAATGTATGTTGGAATTGGTTCAATGATAGTTTTCCGTTTAGGAGCAGCTATTTTATGTGGAATTTGGCTTAATATGGGGATCATTGGTGTATGGATAGCAATGGGGACAGATTGGTTATGTCGTTCTGTATGTTTTACAGTAAGATTTATAAGGGGAAAATGGAAACAATTTAGAGTTATTTAGTAAAAGACGGTTTCCGTTGAATGTTTATTTTCTCAATGATAAAATGAAAAAAGATAGGAGTGTTTGTTATGGAAATAAGAGTTCTCAAATACTTTTTGGCTGTTGCAAGAGAAGGTAATATTACCAAAGCGGCTGAAATGTTGCATATTACACAACCTACTTTAAGTCGACAACTTATGCAATTAGAAGATGAATTAGGTGTTGCACTCTTTGTGAGAGGAAAAAGAAAAATTGTTTTAACTGATACAGGTATGCTTTTAAAAAGGCGAGCAGAAGAAATTGTTAATCTATCTGAGAAAACAGAATTAGAAATAAGTCATCAAGATGATGAAGTTTCTGGAGAAATTGTACTAGCATGTGGAATTACTGAAGCAACAAAAACAATGGGAAAATATATTAAGAGTTTTAAACAATTGTATCCTCATGTAACATTTAGAGTTCATAATGGAAATAGTGATTTTATTGTTGAATCTATTGATAATGGATTAGTAGATATTGGCTTTGTATTAGAGCCAATTAACTTAGAAAAATTAAATTATTTAAAAATGAATACTCCTGAAATTTGGGGAATTCTTATGAAAAAAGATGCACCATTAGCTCAAAAAGAGTATATTACAGTGTCTGATTTAATCAATGTTCCATTAATCAATACTTCTAGAGTAGAAACACAAAATCAATTTAAGTCATGGATAGGAGAGGATAATTATAAGAAATTAAACTTCGTTGCTGTTTCAGAACTAACAACAACAGCATCAATTTTAGTTTCTAATGATATAGGATATGCTATTGTTATTGAAGGTTCAATTCAGCATGCTGTTAATGATGAATTATGTTTCCGACCTTTTTATCCAAAATTAATCACAAGTTCTTTAATTGTGTGGAAGAAATATCAATCTTTTGGATTGACATTATCTAAATTTATAGATTTTATTTCAAAAGAAATTAAAGAAAATAGTTAAAAAACTTCTATTGAATAATGATAGAAGTTTTTGTTTATTATTAATAATTTAAATTGTTTACTAACAAAAATGAAGATAGTGTAGATTAAGCATAAAGCAAATATTAATTGTAAAATATTGCTAAAAGCATTGTATAAATATTTGCTTTGTGCTATAATGTAGAAAAGGTTTCATCACCATATATCAACTATAAAACTATCTAAAATATATATAATGGGGTGATGAAATGA
>JAETUM010000035.1 GCA_021768625.1 Candidatus Stoquefichus sp.
AACTTGATTCCCTTCTTTTCCTGCATATCTACCAGCCTTTCTCCATATCTCATAAACCTGATTTGATCTTCCTCTTCTATAGAACGATTCTGCATCTCGAAGTTATAGTATCTTCCCTTGCCATCTTTCACAACAACATCTAGGACAAGCTTCTTTCCATCATAGGATGGCTTATAGGTTTCACTGTTCTCTATGGTTGTATGAGAGATGGAATCATCATGAGAGATATATTGACATAGGAACAATCTCAATGGTTCATCATTGATAAGAAGATAATGAAAGAAATAGTCATAACGATACATAAACATGAAAGGTTTCACTTGTTGATTCATATTCATAGAAAAATGCCTCCTACTCATATATTCGCTACAAATCAACAAATTTCTTTTATAAAACAAATATTTCTACAAATATTATAACATTTTATCATTTATACGCCAATAGCAAATATTTATATAAAACAATAAATCTTTTCTCATACATTACCTACACCTCTATATTATTAGCTACATAATGACACACTAAGTTACAAAAAAAGAAAAAGAGATTCAATCGAACCTCTTTTGCCAATTACATTACTTGAACAATTCTATCTTAATCTTTTTATTTTCTTTAAACTATTTGTAATATAAACAATACCTAACATAGATAGTAAAGAAAGTAACATATATAGATATGGTTGACTATCATCAGAAGTTTTTACTTTCTTATTATTCTCTATATCTTCTCCCATTAAATCTAAATTAAGATTATCGTTATCTTTTTTATTTTCATCTACAGTAATAGTTGGTTTGTTTTGATTATTAGGTTTTTTGTTTGAATCTATTGAAGGTTTACCTTCTCCATTATCATCTATCTTCTCATATATAAATGTAATATTTTGATCATCTTTTGTATAATGACCATTGGTTTTACCCTCAACTCTCACATACTTATATCCTACTATATTTGGGTAATTAAATTCATAAGCGTCACCTACTGCACCACTATATGTATCCTCTTCTCTTAGAATATTACCATTTTCATCAATATATCTAATAATAATTCTTCCTACTTCCTTATAAATATAAGTTACAATTTTTACATCCTTAGTAAATATTCCACTTTCTTTACCCTCAACTCTTACAAGTTCATATCCTTTGATACTTTCTGCATTTGTCTTATATTGTTCTCCAACAAAACCATTATATACATTATCAAAGTGAATAGTATTTCCATCTACGTCTACATACTTAGCAATAACTGTACTTGCTTGTACTTCTTTTTCAATAGGTTTATAGACATAAGTAACAATCTTTATATCTTTTTCAATTTCTCCCTGTTCTTCACCAGTAACTTCAACGAATTCATAATGATTAATCTCTGCTTTTTCAGCTTTGTACTTATCACCTATATCACCATTATAAATAACATCTTCCTTGACAATATTTCCATTTTCATCAACATATCTGACAAGAACACTTCCACCTATCTTTTCATCTTCCTCTGTCATCTCATCTGGATTTATCTTTGTATAAACATACTTTACTTCTTGCTTTTCCTTTTGATAAACATCAGTTTCATCACCAATGACTTCTTTTAACCTATATCCTGGTATTCTTAATTGAGAAGTTTTATAACTAGCACCAATTTTCCCACTATAAATCAAATCATCATAAATGCTTTCTCCATCCTCATTGACATACATTGATATAACTTTTCCACTTTCATCTAAAACAACTTTTTTCTTATAAATGTATGTAACTAATTGTGGATTTTCTTTAAATTTGCCTTCTTTTTTACCCTCAACTTTTACAAATTCATATCCACTAATTTCTAGTTGAGTAGTCTTATAATTTTCTCCAACGTGTCCTTTATAAACTATATTTGTACATAATTCATTATTATCTTCATCTACATATTTAGCAGTAACTGTACAAGGCATAACTAACTTATACACAAATTTAACAATAGTCTTACCTTCTTTATATAGCCCACTTGTTTTTCCTTCAGTTCTTAAATATTTATATCCATGTAAACTTGGTATTGAAATCTCATATGGTGTTCCAACTTTTCCACCAATTTCTTTATCTCCAACAATTTTATTACCTTTTTCATCAACACATTGAATAATAACTATTCCTTTAATAAATTTCTCATATACATATTCTATAACTTGATCTTCTATCTGATATTTACCATTCTCATTTCCATTAACTCGAATAAATTCATAACTATCAATTTCTGGATGTGTCATAGAATAATCTTGATTTACATAGCCTGTATAAACTTTATCTTTAAGAATTGTATTGCCGTGAATATCTACACACTTTACAATTAAGTTCCCTATACGTTTATAAATATATTTAATAACTTGAACCTCATCACTAAAGACTCCAGATTCTTTTCCTTCTACTTTTTCAAGTTTCCAACCTTTTAAATCTTTCTTTTGGGTTTGATATTTCTGTCCTATACCACCAGAATAGATTATGTCTGTATCAATAGTATTTCCATTCTCATCAATATATCTTGCAATAACATTACTAGCCATCGGAATATAAACAATAGTTATAACCTTTACATCTTTTTCAATCTTACCTTTTTCTTCACCAATAATCTTATCAAATTTATATTTTGGAATATCATATTTTACTGCTTGATAATTTTCTCCTATATTTCCATTAAAAATATCATCAGCACGAATTGTATTTCCAGCTTTATCTTGATAATGAACAACGACACTACCACCAATATTTTCATCTGGAATATCTTCTGTCTTTGTATAAACATATTTAACAGTGGTAGGAGTTTTAGCATACTTTCCTGTTTCACTACCAATAACTTCTTTAAATTCATATCCTGGAATAATTAATTGAGACGTTTGATAATCAGTATTTACATATCCTTTATAAACCATATCTGATTTTATCTTATTCCCAGCTTCATCTACATATAATGCATTAACTACTCCTATTGTTTCATCAGGTTCTTCCTCAACCTCCTTATATACATAAGTTACAACTTGAGGATGTTTTTTAATAACTCCTGTATCATTACCTTCTTTTTTTACAAATTCATAACCCTTTATTTCTAACTGCTCAGTTTTATATTTTTCTCCATCTTCACCTCGATAAATAATGTTATCGCATAGTGGATTTCCAGCTTCATCTACATATCGAGCTGTAACTGTATATGGTAATGTTATTTTGTATACAAGTGTGACTTCATATTCTTCACCATCTGGATATTTTCCAGTTTTAGGATGTCCTTCACTTTTAATATATTCAAAACCATACATACTCTTTTCTTGAACTGAATATGGATCACCAATAATTCCTTCCATTTGTTCATCAGGTATAATTTTATCACCATCTTCATCTACATGATGCACATTAACATAACCTCTTGGTCTTAATTCATCAATAACTTCATCTGGATCCATATAACTATCCCAAACTTTTAAAGTATAAACTTTTCCTCCTGGAGAAGCTTCAGATGTTGTCGCAATATCATCAAAGAAGAAACCAAGTCTTGTTTTTCCATTGACAACAGCAGGAACTCCTTGATCGCTACTATCAATAACACCCATATCAAATTTTTTATTATAACTAGAATCAACAATATAAGCTTCAAACCTCTTATCCTTATTTCTTCTTACAATCATATCAACAACTTGGTTTGGCTGTGTAATACTAGCTCCATTAACCCCATAATTGTAAAAATTAAGATGTCCACCATCATAGAAATAGAACCCTGTATCAACACTTGAATTCTTATAATCAATAATCTTTCTCCATCCACCTAAAGTATTTTCAAATGAAAATTTAAGACCTATTGTATATTCCTCTCCAATATTCTTATCAATATCAACATAAAAACCTCCACCTCTTGCAGTATTTGAATGCCATTGCCAATATCCACCATTCTCATCACTTCCAAAAGATGTTGTAGCATTACTTCTATTGTTATCTCCTGTTGAACTCCATGCAGTTAATGTTGAATGTTTCTTTAAATCTGTTAAATGATTATTAAAATTATATTGTACATAAGCCCCTGTCTTTTCTTCATCGGGATTTGGATTTGTTGTCTCAGCATGACTAATCATGTTAGGAAATAATGTAGCACATATAAGTAAAAAACAAATAATCATTAACTTTATTTTTGATGTCCTAACCTTCATAAAACCACTTCCTTCTTATTTATTATCCAATCCTATTCATCAGTTCCAAACAAACGATCTCCAGCATCTCCTAAACCTGGAACAATATACCCTTTTTCATTCAATTTTTCATCTAATGCTGCAACAATTAAATCTACATCTGGATGCTCTTTTTCTATAACTTCTATACCTTCTGGAGCAGCAACTAAACATGCGAGCTTAATATATTTTGCTCCTCTTTTCTTAATATTTGTAATTGCAGCACTTGCACTTCCACCAGTTGCTAACATTGGATCAACAACGATAACATCAGCTTTATCTAAACATGATGGAAACTTTGCATAGTATTCTTCTGGCTCTAATGTTTCTTCGTTTCTTGCCATCCCAATATGCCCTACTTTTGCGGTTGGAATAATTGCTTTAAATCCATCAACCAATCCTAATCCTGCTCTTAAAATAGGAACAAGAACTATTGGTCTAATTAACTCTTTTCCTGTCATTGGACAAATTGGAGTTATAATTTTTTTACTTTTTGTTGGTAGTCCTTTTGTAACTTCATATGCCATAAGCATTGCTATTTCATCTAAATTTTGTCTAAATTCTTTTGTGCCTGTATCTTTATTTCTCATAATTGTTAACTTATGTTCTATAAGTGGATGATTTAATATTGTTGTTGCCATAATTATTCCTTCTTTCTATTATAAAAATATACTTTACTTACTATTCGTATTATATAACTATTTTAGCATATTTGTCACATTTTTCATAATAAAAAAGTACCTTATTATCAATAATAAGGCACCTCCTTCATTTATTTTAAATATGTTTTATCTTGATACATTGTGACTTTATCAGTTAATGCTTTCACACGTCTTAAGCATTCTTCTTTCACTTCGTCTGTTTCTTCGTTCTTTAAACGATAAGCAATAATTTTTCCAACTTCTCTAAAGTCATCTTCATTAAATCCTTTTGTTGTCATTGCAGGAGTTCCTACACGAATACCACTTGCTTTAAAAGGCTTCTCTGTATCAAAAGGAATTGCATTCTTATTAGCTGTAATATTAATTTCATCTAATAATCTTTCTGCTTTCTTTCCACTAATTCCACAACTTGCTTTTACATCAACTAATAATAAGTGATTATCAGTTCCTCCAGCAACTAATCTAAATCCTTCTTCTTTTAAAGATTTTTCTAATGCTTTTGTATTTTTAATAATTTGTTTTGCATATTCTTTAAACTCTGGTTGTAAAGCTTCATAGAAACAAGCTGCCTTTGCTGCAATAATATGCATTAAAGGCCCACCTTGCATACCAGGGAAAACTGCTCTATCAATATCAGCAGCAAATTGTTCTTTACACATAATAACTCCACCACGAGGTCCTCTTAATGTTTTATGTGTTGTTGTTGTCACGATATCAGCATGTGGAAATGGTGATGGATGTAATCCTGCAGCTACCAATCCAGCAATATGTGCCATATCTACCATAAATAATGCTCCATTATCATGAGCTACTTTTGCCATAAATTCAAAATCAATAATTCTTGAATAAGCACTTGCCCCAGCAACAACTAACTTTGGTTTGATTTCTTCTACTTTTTTCTTATAATCATCATAATCAATTGTTTCTGTGTCTTTTCTTACTCCATAACTATGGAATTCATAATTGATCCCTGAATAGTTCAAAGGATGTCCATGAGTTAAATGTCCACCATCTGCTAATGACATACCTAAAACTTTATCTCCAGTTTTTAATAAAGCTAAATATACTGCTGTATTTGCTTGTGCACCTGAATGAGGTTGCACGTTTGCATGTTCACATCCAAATAACTCTTTCAAACGATCTCTAGCAATATTTTCAACTTCATCTACAAATTGACAACCACCATAATATCTCTTTGATGGGTATCCTTCTGCATACTTATTTGTTAATACTGTTCCAGCTAATTCTAAGATTTGTTCTGAAACAAAGTTTTCAGAAGCAATTAATTCAATATTATTTCTTTGTCTATTTAATTCTCTTTCTACACTCTCAAATATTTTTGTATCTCTCATTTTTATTCCTCCTCAAGAGCCATCATTTTTTCAATTCTTAAATCATGCCTACCACCTTCATAATCAGTATGAAGCCAAGCATTTAAAATTTCTAGTGCCAATCCTTCTCCAATAACTCTTTGTCCCATCGCTAACATATTTGTATCATTATGTGCTCTTGTTGCTTTTGCGCTAAAAACATCATGAACCAAAGCACAACGAATACCTTTAACCTTATTGCATGTAATAGAAACTCCTATACCTGTTCCACACACAACAACACCTTTTTCACACTCTCCACTAGCAACTGCTTTTGCTGCTTTTGAAGCATAATCAGGATAATCACAGCTATCTTCACTATAAGTTCCATAATCAATAACTTCATAACCTTGCTTAACCATTTCACTCATTAAAATATTTTTCAAACGATATCCGCCATGATCACATGCTACTGCAATTTTCATCGAATGACCTCCTCTATATCCTTTTGAGATATTTTTCCTTCACGTAATATTTTTATATCTTTACCACTCACATCTATAACTGTACTTGCTATAGAATCTTCTGTCTTTCCATCAACAATTAAATCAATTCTACCATCTAATTGTTGAAGAACTTCTTCTGTTGAAGTGGTATTAGGA
Source organism: Candidatus Stoquefichus sp. (assembly GCA_021768625.1). Lineage (GTDB taxonomy): Bacteria > Bacillota_I > Bacilli_A > Erysipelotrichales > Coprobacillaceae > MGBC163490. The sequence goes on from JAETUM010000035.1 coordinate 6,812, forward strand.
TGATTTGACAAATTAGCACTGGTTACTAACATAGGTCCTGCTTCTTTCAATAAAGACAAAACAAAATCACTGTCAGGAATTCTTATTCCTATTGTCTCTTTTCCATTTGTCATCATTGAATCAACACATTCTTTCTTTTTAAAAACAAGTGTTAACATTCCAGGCATAAACTTTGAAATAATCTTCTTAGCATCTTCACTAATATATGCATAATTTTCAATATCTTGCTTATTTGCTACCATTAATGTAATAGCTTTTGAATAATCTCTATTCTTTGCTTCCATTAATCGATCTAAAGCCTCTCCATTTCCAAATTTCACACCTAATCCATAGACTGTTTCTGTTGGAAAAGCAACAACTTTTCCATTCTGTATTGCTGAAATAATTTCACTCATCTCTGATGATTTTACTATTCTTGTCATTGTTTGTCACCCTCGAGAGACATTCTATCACAAATCAAATCAAATTTTAATAAGTATATGAAAAAACAACAAATTTAATATCTTTATAAAAAAAGTATTAAACAATTCTCAATAATTGCATAATACTTTTTAATATCATTACAAATAATTACCTTCTATTGATTTCAATAGATAATTCCATTTTACTTGTTAAGTAAGTAACATATTCCAATATAGCAATTCTTCCAAATATATCTTGATACTTTGTTTCAATTTCAAAAACAAGATCTTCCATTTCACCATGAAGGAAATCTGCTCTTTCTTTAGAAATTGGCATAGAATTTAATTTTCTAAAAGCTTTTACCAATTGAATTCCATACATATTTTCAATAACTTCTATAATTGTCTTATTCATTGATAATAAAATATAATTTTCAATGTTTAAGAAATATTGACATGGTATATAAGTTTCTATCATTGAGATAGGATATTCTAACTCATGTGTTACTCTTATAATATGTAATAGTTCACTATTTTCTGGTAATTGAAATCGTAAATTCACTTTAGCATCTACAATCTTTTCTATTTTAACAATTTTAGAATTTTCTTCTATATCTGGTATATTTCTTTCAAAAGAAAAACTAATAAATTCTTTAAATAAAGAATTCTTATTTGCTACCTTTTTAACAAATGTTCCACTACCTTTTCTTCTTTCAATAAGTCTTTCTTTTATTAATTCATCATATGCTTGACGTACCACTGGTCTAGAAATAGAAAATTGTTTACATAATTCTTCCTCAGTTGGTAATCTATCATTAGGTTTATATTCACCTTTAAGAATAGCATCTTTAATATGTTCTTTGAGTTGATAATATAGTGGTAATGCTGAATTTCTATTTAAATAAACATATCGTTGATCTAATAAATTTTTTTTCATCATCTCACCTTTTATCCTCATAAATATAAAAAACAAACATTCTATTGTTCTGCTTTAAATCCCTTTAAAATATCCATTGAACAACTTGTACCAATTCTTTGTGCTCCTGCTTCTATAAATTTTTGGCAAGTTTTCCAATCTCTTATACCTCCAGCGGCTTTTACTTTCACACTGTCCCCAACAATACTTTTCATCAATAAAACATCTTCTATTAAAGCTCCACCTGTTCCAAATCCTGTACTTGTTTTAATAAAATCTGGTTTAACAACTTTGGCTATTTCTGCTAATCTCTTTATTTCTTCTTTTTCTAAATAACAATTTTCAAAAATAACTTTTGAAATAACATCATTTTCTTTACAAAGAGAAACTATACTTTCCATTTCTTTTTGAATATAAGCAAAATCTCCTTGTTTCACTTTTCCAATATTAACAACATAATCTATTTCATCAGCACCATCATCTATTGCTTTCTTTGTTTCATATAGTTTTACATCCAATGATGTTTGTCCTAACGGGAAAGAAATAGCAGCACCAACATGAATATCTGTTCCCTTTAATAACTCTTTGCATAAGCGAACAGGTTCACTATTAATAGCAACCATTGCAACACCCATCTCTTTTGCCTCTTGGCACAATCTGATGAAGTCATTATCTGTGGCATATGCCTTCAAAAATGTGTGATCAACCATTTTTGCTAATTCTTTTTCTGTCATTTTTTTACCTTCTTTCATTATATCATACTTTTTAGCTATTTTCAAAAAACAGTTTTACTATTTATTGACATTATATGACATATTATACTCTTTTATAATCGTTCTGAACAGTCTCTTGTCGTTCTAAATACATATTTAATATTATTCCAAAAATAATAATAACTCCACCTATTAAAGATATCTTTCCAACAGTTTCATGAAATATCAAGAAAGCCCATAATGGTGCAAATAAAACTTCTGACATACAAATGACATTAGCTGTAAAGGCATTCACAATCTGTATACCTTTAGCAAAGAAAACACCACCTAGTGCTGAAACAAATATTCCACTTAAAATCATTGAGACCCACTCTAAAGGTTGAACACTAGGAAAATCTTTAAATACATAAAAAATAAATAAAATAGAAATACAATAACTTAACATATTAGAAGTATAAGTATTTGCATTTTCTTTAGTATTTAAATAAAATTGCAAACCAAAAAAAGCACCTGAAATAATAGCTAAAATATTTCCTATCATACCTTTTATTGATAAAGCATCAAAAAAGAAAAGAACCATTCCAAATACAACCATTAAAATAATTAATATTTGTTTCTTTTGTGGTAATCTTCTGTAATCTATACATTGATAAATAAGTACAAAAGCCATAGAGGTATATTGTAAAACAATGGCATTCCCTACTGTTGTTAATTGGTTTGCATAGTTAAATGTTATTCCTGAAATAAACTGACAAATAGCAATACATATAATCAATTTATTAAATACAATTTTTTTATAATTAAAAAGTCTATTAAAGATAACTGCTACAATGGAAGAAACAACAGCAATCATTAATCCAGATTGACTATTAAAACGAATTAATATTCCTGCTACACTCCAACTGATTGCAGTTAAAAACAAATAACTATAACCTTTTAAAATCATATACCTTCTTCTAATTCCTCTTCATTATAAGTTGTATAAATATATTGACAAATCATTGATTTTCCTGTTTCTATCATTTGTTTTGCTAATTGTTTAACATCATTATGTATTTGGCAAAGTAAATATGCTTCAACTAACATTGGTAAATTTGTTCCTGCAATAATTTCTACATTTTCTTCTGAAGTTCCTAAAATAACTGATGATTTAAAAGGTGATCCCCCTATCAAATCACATAAAATTAATATTCCTTCACAATCTTTTAGTTCATTTAATGCTTGTTTTATCTTTTCCTCTAATCTTTCAACAGAGTCATCTATTTTAAAATCAATATAATGATAATTTATCAATTCATTTCCTTGAATCACTTTTAATGCTTCAGTCATTCCTGAAGCAAATTGTCCATGTCCTGTAACTATAAGTCCAATCATCAATTAATCCTCCTTTATAATTGCTTTTTTTATATATTCTAAAATATCTTTATGTGAAGAAAATTCTAATTGTGCTGCACTTAAATCAAATTGATAATATTGATTTTTAATTGCTAGAACATCTAACCCTGCTAAACAAGCAGCCTCAATTCCATATTCTGAATCTTCAATAACGTAAATATTTTCTCTTGGTATTTCTAATAATGAAACTGCATAGTTATAAATTGCTGGATCTGGTTTTGATCTTTCAAACATATCTCCACTAATTATGCAATCAAACATTGCGTTCAATCCACATTCATTAACCATATTTTTTATTTCATTTAAAATATTAGAAGAAGCAATAGCTATTTTTATATGCTTTGATTTGAGATAAGTAATAAGCTCTTTAATTCCTTCTAACATATATTTTTGATATTCCATAGGATACTTCTCACAATATTTTTGCCTTAAATCCATAATTTCCTTTTTTGATAAATAAATATATCGTGATAAAATCTCTACTTCCTTTTCTAAAGAACATCCATAAAATTCTCTTTTATCTGCATCAGATAGTGTTTTTCCATATTTTTGAACCATACTTTCAAATATATATTGCCAATGTGCTTCACTATCTACTATGACTCCATCCATATCAAAAATAACAGCTTTCAACTCTTTGTTTGGATATGCTTTTCCAAAAGCTCCATTTTGCATACAAATATTTGAAGCATATAAAGAAGCATCATTCATTGCCTTTTCAATCCATTCATTTTTTATAGTTTGTTTCTTTTTCCACCCTTGATTAACAAGAGAATATACAAATGCAGTTATATAAGCATCACCTGCACCCATTGTATCTTTAGCTTTTATTTGATGTTTTACACCTTCTACCCATTCATTTCCTGTAAAAAACAATGGTATCTCGTTGCCTCTTGTTATTAATATAGGTTTATGTATTGAATAACTATTGATTTTTTCTTTAATGTCTTGAATTGATAAATGATTCATAGAAAATTGTACTAAATCAATATATGGAATAACCTTTTGAAAATAAGTATCTTGTCTATATTTTTCCTTTTCTCCAAAATCATATGATACAATACCTGAAATATCTTTTAATAAATAAAGTTGTTCTTCTAATTTAGCATTACAACTTGTAAAAACAACATCAAAAGTATGAATATATTCCAAATCTTTTGGTAATAAGTGAATAGGTCCTGTCCAACATTGTCCTAAATCAACCTTTATAAATTGTCTTTCACCATCTATAACATCTTGAATGCATTGTTTTGTTGATGTATTGTTTAAATGACGACAATGAGTTATATCAATATTAAAACTCTTTAAAATTGTTTTTAAATAATAACCATAACAATCATCTGCAATATATCCTAAATAAGCACTTTTGACTCCTAATTTAGTAGCATTAACAGCTACATTAACAGCATTTCCTCCTGGATAAGAAACATTTAAGTTCTGATAAACATCAAAGACATTATCACCTAATCCTAATATTTTCATTAGTAATCTACTTTCCTATAATATCTACGTATATCTAATGAATGATTAGTAATAACTTCCATATTTTTTGAAATTCTTTGTAATATTGCATTCATAACAACAGGTGATAATAGTGGTCTAAATTCATCAGAAATATGTGGATATACAAAATCTTTACAATCAAAAACAGTTAATTTGTCGGTGTATTTTTCAAGAAATTTTTTTACTCTTAAATCTAAAGATCTTGTTTTTCCTTCTGTAATTAACAATGTTGTACAAACATCTTTTTCAATTAATTCCAATGTTCCATGAAAAAACTCGGAACTTGATACTGATTTTGTTCTTATCCATTGACTTTCTTCTAGTACACACATAGCATATGAATAACAAACAGGCCATAAATTACCTGAAGCTATCCATATTTGATAGGGTTCATTATGATAATTTTTACAATATTCAATTGCTTTATCATCAACAGTTTTACGAACTGATACGAGTACTGCTGGTAACTCTTTTAATTCTTCTGCAAATTGATTATATTGATCAAAGAATCCTTGATTGTTTAAAATTTTACCAATTAATAAGTATAAAACTAACTCTTGAGGTCTTCCTTCTTCATAAACAAAGCTATAATCACTTAATTTTTCTAATGGTGAATTTTTCTTTCCAATAATTGAAACAATAGTACAACCTTTTTCCTTTAAATATTGAGCACCTGCAACTGTTTCTGGTGTATCTCCTGATTTACTAGACATAAAAACTAATGAATTTTGATTTAATTGATTATGTCCTGTCATAACAAGAGTACTTGATAAAACACAATAAACTGGAATATGACTCATTTCATTAATCATATCTGCAAAAGGTTCCATCATTGCTTGTGAACCTCCTACTGATGAAAAGAATATATTACTGAATCCTTGTTGACATATATTGTTTGCTATTGCTTCTAATTGATTTCTAGCTTCATAAATAAACAAACCATTATCTATCATTTTATTTTCATCAAAATTTATCATTTTATTAATTCCTTTCTATTGTTTTTATAAAAATAGCCCCATCAATGAAATGGAGCTATTATTATCTTATAAAAGTCATTTAGAAATTACATCCATCCAAGGAATGACATAAAAATTCCAAATAAGATAATTCCTAATATAATAACAAGAACATTAGCATTCTTTTTCTTAAACAACCAGTAAATTAAGAACACAATGGCTAATGGTAACATATTTGGTAAAATACCATCAAAGACACTTTGAACAGTTGTTCCTTCACCCATTCCAAATTTTAAACTTTCACTAAATGCTAAAGAAATATATGAAGGAATTAAACCACCAACAACCATAACACCTAAAATACCTGCTGCTTTTGTTATATATTTTGTTCCTTCAGAAATAGTAGAAACAGCTTTAACTCCTAATTTATATCCAAAAGATCCAAACCAAATACGTGATATAGCTGCAACAAGCCAAATTCCAATATATAAAAGCGGTCCTAGAATTGATCCATCTTGCGCCAATGAACAACAAATAGCCGCAGAAATTGGTAATACTGTAAACCAGAAGATTGCATCTCCTAATCCTGCAAAAGGGCCAAATAAACCATTACGTATACCTTCAATTAACTTTCTATCTTCTCCATGTTCCTCCATAGAAAGAATAAGTCCCATTAAAAATGTTGCCATATGAGGTTCTGTATTAATAAATTCCATATTATATGTCATAAATTCAGCCATATCTTCTTTTGAATCTCCAAAGATTTTTTTAGCTGCTGGCAACATGGATAATGTAAATCCTGGTGCTTGCATACGTTCAAAACTAAATGACGCTTGTTCTAAAAAAGAAAGAACTGACATTTTTGTTATATCTTTTTTAGTTAATTTACCTCTAGATTTTCCATTTTTTAATAATTTTCTAGATTCCATCTTCTTCACCTCCGAAGTCATTAACAGTTATTTTAGCTGCTGATTCTTCAACTTTCTTTTCATGCATATAATTAATATAAGCAAGACAAACACCAACAACTGCAATTGGTAATACATTTGGTAAATCTAAGAATGTTGCCATAATAAATCCTAAAAATAAGTATGGTGCATTTTCTTTATTTAAAGAAACCATTAATAATAATCCTAATCCTACAGCTGGTAAAATTCCTCCAGCCACTTCAAATCCATGAACTAACCAAGTTGGGAATGTGTTTACAAATGATTGAATAGGTGTTTGTAATGCATAAGAGCATAAGAATACTAAAAGTCCAGTAACTAACGCTTTCAATAACCATCCTGAAACAACTAACTTTCCAAATCTATTTGTATCTCCATTGACTGCATAAGTATCACATTTATGTGCAATACCTACATAAAGTGTATTGAAGAAAATTCCAACCCATTGTGCTAATAATGCAAAAGGTAATGATAAGCCAAGTGCTGTTTTCGCATCTTGTCCAGTTGTATATGCAATAACAAAAGTCATCATCCCTGCCATTAATGGATCTGGTGGAACTGTTCCACCAACTGTCAACAATCCCAAATAAGACAATTCAGCAACTGCACCACATGCAATACCTAATTGAACATCTCCCACAACTATACCTGCAAAAAACGCTACAACCAAAGGTCTAAACCAATAAAAGTTTTCTAATCCTGCATCAAGAGCACAAATAAATCCTACTAAAAAAAGTAATAGACCTTGGATCAATGTAATCTCCATAAATAAACCTCCCTTATATATTTTTATTAAATTGTATATTTTTTATCTCCTGGTGCAATTTGAATATATACATCTACACCATTTAATTTCATAGTTTCAAAATCTTGCATATCTTTATCATCAACATACACATGGGCTTCATGTAATACCCTCTTTCCAGGTTTCACATGCATATTGCCAACATTAACCTTTTTAATTGGTACTCCACCTTGAATCAACTTCAACATATCATCTGGTGTTTTGCAAACAATAAAAATTTGTTGTTTTGGACTCGCTTTATGAATAATATCTATTGTTTTTTGTAGTGAAAAAAAACGAATTCCAATTCCAACAGAATCAGCTGTCATTTTCATCACTGATTTTTGAACCTCATCATGTGAACATTCATCATCAGCGACAACAATCAAATTTGCTTTACTTGCTCCAGCCCATGCATTACCAACCTGTCCATGTACAAGTCGATTATCAATTCTTGCAAGAACAATATTTGGTTCTGCCATAAATTTCTCTCCTTTTTCTGTAAGTGCACACTTTACATATTTCATTTTATATCTTTGTCATACAATTTGTCAATATGTTATTACAAATTTTGTTATAAGAATTCCTGTTTTTGCTATAAATCAACGTCAAAATTGTTTTATTTGTTATTTTTGATAAAATTTTATCTATTTTTTAGTATATTCATTAAAAATATATTTTTAATTTTTACCTCTTTTCTTTTTCAAAAATATCTGATAAGATATATTTGACAATTTGTTATGACAAATTATTGAAATATATAACAAATTGTCATATAACAGATATACAAAAAAATAAGGAGGAAAGATATGAACAAAAAAAGTCCTTCTATGTTGTCATTTATTGAAGAAACCCCTAAACAAATTCATCACAACATAGAAAATTTACATGCTTTGACAGAACAAATCGTCAATTTTTATTTACAGAAAGATTATCAGACAATTTGGATTATTGCGTCTGGATCAAGTGCTAATGGTTCTCAATGTGCTAAACCATTTTTAACAAAGTATTTAAATTGTGATGTTAAAATTGTATCTCCAAATACATTTATTTATTCTGAGAACAATTTAAAAGACAATGATTTTGCTTTTGTTGTTTCGCAAAGTGGTTGTTCTACAAATTCTATTGAAGCATTAAAGAAATTAAAAGAATTAGGGTTTCCTGCTATTGGATTAACAGGAAATATTGAATCTGATTTTAAAGAATTTGCTGACATGATTATTGATTATGGTGTAGGTATTGAAACAGTGGGTTATGTAACCAAAGGTGTAACAACTTTAGCATTATTTCTTATTTTATTTGCTTTACAGGTAGCTATAAAGAAAGGAAATATTTCAAAAGAAAAGTATAATGAAGTATTTGAAGAATTATCTGATATCCCTTCACGACATCAAACAATTCAAAATCATACATGGGAATTTTATCATAAAAATAAAGCAGCCCTCACATCAATGAATGTGTGTTATTGTTGTGGTTTTATACAAGGTTATGGTATAGCAACTGAGGCTGCTTTAAAAATAGGTGAAACAATTCAAATACCAAGTTTTGCTTATGAGGCAGAAGAATTTATTCATGGTCCTCATTTACAATTAACACCTTATTATACACTTTTCTTTATAGATGATTTTTCTTTGGGTAGTGATAGATTAATACAAATTTATCAAGCGGCCCATAGTGTTTCTGATTATGTATTTGCTATAACAAACAATCCTATTGTTGATGATCAACATGCATTACGTTTACCATTTGAGATAAAAGAACCATTATTATCTCCTTTATACTTATTACCATTTTTCCAAATCATTGCATATCAAGTTACAACTGACTTAAATAAATGGAATAAACACCCTATGCTTGCTAATTTCGAAAAATATGTTGATTCCAAAACCGAAACCATCAAAAGGGTTATGCCAGATTAATGATAAAAGCTATTATTTTTGATATGGATGGTGTCATCATTGATAGTGAACCTTATTATCAAAAAGTTCTTTTACATATTCTTAGACATTTTGGAATTCAAGCAACTTCTTACGATTTATTAGCATTAGCTGGTGGTTCTTCGACTCACTTTAACGAAATTATAAATCCATTAATTCAAGGAGTTATTTCTAGAAAAGATTTTGATCTTTATCATTCTCAATATTATTCGAAACACAATATCCCCTATATGGAAATTATGTTTCCATATGTTAAAGATTTGCTTCAGTGGCTTAAAGATCATGGTTATCGTATTGCTATTGCTTCTAGTTCAAAACAAAATGAAATTTTAAATGTTCTTAATGTATGTCAGATTAGAGAATATTTTGAAATTATTATGAGTGGTGATATGTTTAAAGAATCGAAACCACATCCTGAAATATATATCACTTGTGTAGAAAAATTAAGACTTAAACCTCATGAATGTATGGCCATTGAAGATAGTGAGTATGGCATTACTGCAGCCAAAAAAGCAGGACTTACTTGTATAGCAAAAATTGATAAACGTTTTGGATATAATCAAGAAATGGCTGATTATCATATTAATAACTTAATGGAAATTATAAAAATATTGGAGGAAATAAAATGAAGAAAATATTATGTCCAAGTATGATGTGTGCGAATTTTGAAAATTTGGGAAAGGAAATTAAAGATTTAGAAGATGGAGGTATTGATATTTTTCATCTTGATGTCATGGATGGTAACTTTGTTCCTAACTTTGGTATGGGATTACAAGATATTGAATATATCTGCCAAACTGCAACAAAACCTTGTGATGTTCACTTGATGGTAACAAATCCAAGTGCTTATGTTGAAAAATTTGTGAAAATTGGAGCTTCTATTGTTTATGTTCATCCAGAAACAGATGCTCATATCACAAGAACTTTGCAGATGATCAAAGATGCAGGAGCATCACCAGGAATTGCAATCAATCCAGGAACATCGTTTGAATCAGTGAAAGAGGTATTGCATTTATGTGATTATGTTATGATTATGAGCGTAAATCCAGGATTCGCAGGACAAAAGTATCTTGACTTTGTAACACCTAAATTTCAAAGGTTTGTAGAAGAAGCCAAAAATTATGGTAATTATAAAGTTATGATAGATGGCGCATGTTCACCAGAGAAAATTAAAGAACTGTCAGCAATAGGAGTTAGTGGTTTTATTCTAGGAACAAGTGCATTATTTGGTAAAGAAAAAAGTTATCAAGATATTTGTAAAGAATTAAGAAAGGAAGAAAGATATGAATCTTAACGAATCTAAATTATGGAAAGAAATTCATCAACAAGATGAATGTGTTCGTGAATGTTTAAAGTATAATTTACCTATTTTAAAAGAAATTGCTTTCAACATAAAACAAAGAAACATTAAAAATATTATTTTCGCAGCTAGAGGCAGTAGTGAACATGCTGCACAAGTCGCAAAATATGTTTTTGAAATTTATACTGATATGTTTGTCAATATAGCTGCTCCTTCTATAACTACTTGTTATCAAGGTCATGTTAATTATCAAAATGCTATTGTTGTGGGTATTAGTCAATCTGGCGGTGCTCAAGATGTATATCAAGTTATGAAAAAATGTGTAGATGATGGAGGTATATGTGTATCTATTACAAATGAACCAAAATGTTTAATGTCGACAATTGGACATTATCGATTAAATAACCATTGTGGTATTGAAACCAGTATTACTGCTGCTAAATCTTATATAACTCAATTAACTATTTTGATTGCTTTAGCTTATCAAATATCTGAAAATCAGGAACTTTTTAACTTGCTAGAACAACTCCCTGATATTATAAAAGATTCTTTTCAATTAGAAAATCAAGTTCAAAATGTTATTCCTTTTTTTAGAAATAGTGAACATTTATTAATATTTGGTAGAGGTTTATTATATGGTTTAGTTCAAGAAAGTGAATTAAAAATTCAAGAAACAAGTTATTTAGATGCTCGTTGTTATTCTGCAAGTGATTATCAACATGGTCCTATTGCAACTTCTTTATCCTTTGTACCAACAATATTCTTTATTGCTGATAAACAAACAGATGAAAGCATTATTCAACTTCATCAAAGATTAAAAGAAGAGAAAAACATCTTCTCATTAATTATTTCAAATAAAGATAATATAAGTAAATTAGGAGACCTTTCTATTAAAGTTCCTCATCAATATGATGGACTTTCTGCTGTCTTTGTTTGTGCTATTATTTCACAAATGTTTGCTTGTTTATTATCTATTGCAAGAGGTTATAACCCTGATAGTCCAATTGGAGTATCGAAACATACAGTTACAATATAGGAGGATGATATTATGAATTTAGTAACTATGAAAGATTATATATATGCAACACCTGCAAAAGTTTTAGAAAATGTTAAAAATGCTGAAATGCTTGTTAAACCTATTGTTGATTTATATATAAAAAAGAATTATAAAAAAATAACATTTGTTGCTTCTGGATCTAGTTATACTGCTATCCAATGTGCAAGAGGATTTCTTTGTGAAAAGTTAAGAAATGATGTCAAAGTCATCAATCCCTTTACTTTTTCTGAATATGATTATCGTTATGTTACTGATGATGAATTTGTAGTAATTGTTAGTCAAACTGGAGCAAGTACAAATTGTATTTCAGCATTACAAAAATTAGATCAAATAAGCCATGAAAAATATGTATTAACTGGTAATGTTGAAAGTGATTGTAAAGCTTATGCTGATGCTATGTTAGATTGGGGTTGTGGTATAGAAACAATGGGATATGTTACATTAGGGGTTGTTACTTTAATTAATTATCTTATGTTATTTGCTGTATATGCTGCTCAAGCACTTCAATTAGAAGATAGTATTGAATATACTAAAAGTCAAATTATTAAAGCTATGAAAAACCATAAAATTGTATGTCAAGATAGTGAAAAGTTTATAATGGAGAATTATCAAGCTTTAATGCAAATGGATCGTGTATATGTATTAGGTGCTGGTTCTAATTATGGGACCGCTTTAGAAGGGGCTTTAAAAATTGGAGAAACAGTTAAAGTGCTTGCTGTTGGTTATGAACAAGATGAATTCTTACATGGACCTGCATTACAATTATCTCCTCAATATACAGCTTTTGTTATTGATAGTGGAGATCAAACATCAGACCATGCAAAACAAGTCTTTAATGGGTTATTAAAAGTTGTTAAAAATACTTTTATGATAACACCAAATAAAGATATAAATCACTCTCAAGTACTACATATTCAAGATCCTTGTGATGAACCATTTACTTGTTTATATAACTTAGCATTCTTTGAACTTATTGCTGAAATTATATCAACAGATTTAAATTCAAAAAAATCTCATCCACTCTACTATGAAATGAATAAAGTTATTGACTTTAGAACATCTGAATTTAGAAAAACACATAGTAGTGATGAGGATGATTAATACATCATGTATTTATTAATACAAAAAAGAATAAATTATATATTAACTATATTATTTATTTTTCTAGCTATTTTGCTTTATATCTTATTTTTCCCTATATTTAGATATTGGGGATTTACAGGAATGATTATTAGTTTTATGATTCTTATTTTGATTTTTCATTTCCTTATTGATAATGCTATAAAACATACAGAAAATATAATAATTTATAGAATGTTATCAAAAAAGCAAATAGCTTTATGTCAAATTAAAAACGTTCAGTTCTATAAAACAAAAAAAGACTTCTATTTTAGAAATCATCATATTTACCAATTTGATATCGAATTATATACACAAGATCATCAAACAATTCAGACAATAATATATGAAGATATAAAGCATCCTTATTTTCCCTCTCTTCCAACATATGCTTATGTAACATATAATGGTGATTTCAAAAAAATTGGACTTATTTCTACATTTTATATTTTTATGACTCCAAAAATAAAAAATATTATTCGAGAGTATGAGAAAATATACCAACCATCATATGTAGAAATCATTAAAAAGAATGGTTTAACAATGAAGCGTTTTATAGATTCACAATAATATTTTATAGATTAAAGACAGGGAAATTCCCTGTCTTATCTTTTATGAAAACTATTGACTTTCTTTTTTCTTTAACTTTAATGATACTAATACTGCACCACTTAATAATGCAACCATTGCATATGGAGCAATATCCATTATATCACTAGTTTTAACTTTTGAAGGTTTCTTTTTATTGTCTGTTGTTGTATTTCCATTAACTATTGGTTCATCTTTAACATCTGGTTTTTCATTATCTGATGGTTGTTGTGGTTTATCAGGATTTTGATCATCAGGAGTCATATTATTTCTAAAATTAACTGAAGCAACATTTAATTCTTCTCTATCAGTTAAACCATTTTTAAATATTTCTCCCATTCTTTCTCCAGTAACTATCTTACCATTTTCAACAATTACCAATCCACCATTCCATGTCGAATCAGCTGTTAATTGTTCTTTTGCATATTCCAATGCAGTTAAAACCCATGTCGCATACTCTGTTGTATTCAAGTATGGTGTATGTCCTCCAATAATATATTCTAAATTATTATCTTGAATATATTTAACTGATTTACTCACACCGTCAATCCAGCTATCTAAACCAGATAATCCAACTGTTGTTCCGCCTAAATGAATTTGTGCTCCTAATGTATCTCCACAATATAAGATTTTATTACTTAAATCTGCTAATTGTCCTCCACCTGGAGTATGTTCATCAGGAATTTCAATAAATTGGAATGTATTTCCTGCAGCTTCAAATGTTTCCATATCTTTGATAGTTACAACATTATCAAAGATTTCAATTAAATCTGTTCCTACTAATTCTTTCATGATAGCATCTTTGTCAGTTAAAACAGTATGTGGTTCATTTTCTGGCCAAATAATTGTTGTTATATCTTTTAATTGCTTATCTTGAGCAATAACTGCTAAATTATTGACATGATCTCCATGATTATGTGTTAAGAAAATCTTTAATGACTCACATTTATCTCCAATAACACTCTTAATTACATCATTAAGTACATAAGCACCATAGAAATCAACATCAATCATGAAAGCTTCTTTTCCATCTTCACTAACATAAATCATAGGATTTTCTAAATCAGTTCCATTTAACATATATAATTTTCCTGGACCTTTATTTTCCATTTCAATTACAAAGAAATTACCATATTTCATTGTATATTCATGTTGTTTTTCTTGTGCTTCTTCTGGACTTAATCCCATAACCAAACCAGTAATAGAATCATGAGCCCCTAAATCATATCCCCACCAACCATGAGAATCAATGTGGAATTTAAATGATACATTCCCTTCTTTACTTGTAGCTATAACATCAGTTCCACCTAAATTTTTATCTGTATGAAATACCTCTGAATCATAAACAGCATCATAATCATATTTTAAGTTAGTTTTTGGATCAAAATCAATAATTTGAGCAATCAAATTATGTAATTCATTAATATAATCAGCATCTAATGTATTTCCATTTGCATCTATAATACTAAAATCATCATTATCTGCTAATAGATTTTTAATTTGTTTGACATCTGTAAAGAAGTTAATCATGTTATAAAAACTTCTTCCTGGAGCAGAAGCTCCATTTAAATAATCAGAATCTAAACGTACATCTTTTAATGATAAATTAACTGAAATTGTTTTGTTTCTATCACTTTTAACAACTGCTAAATCTGTAGTATCTAGTTTTTCTTGTAAATATTTAGATACAGAAATTAATTCTTTTTTACCAGATTCATCATACTTAGGTAATTTGACTTCATTAATTGCTTTATCATAATCACCAAATGTATAACCATTTGAAAAGTTAATAGAAGCAATATTTAATTCATCTCTATCACTTACACCATTTTTTGCCATTTCTGCTTGTCTTTCAGCAGTAATAACTTTACCATTTTCTACAACAATAACAGTCCCTCTACCTGTACCAAAAGTATGATCCTCATTTAATACTTTATTCTTAGCATATTCACATGCTGTTTTAACCCATGTTGCGAATGCAGTATTACCTAAATTTGGTGTATGACCACCTATAAAGTATTGAATTCCATTGTCAACAACATATTTTTCTGTCTTTTGAGTACCAGCAATCCAATTATCAATATTTGACATAGGAATATTAGTACCACCCAAGTGAATTTGTGCTCCTAATGTATCTCCTACATATAATACTTTATTTGTTAAGTCAGCTAATTGTCCTCCACCTACTGTATGTTCATTAGGAATTTCAATAAATTGGAATTCTGTATTAGAGAATTTAATTTTATCTCCATCTTTAAGTTTAACAACTTTATCTATACCAAATAAATCTTCACCATATCTACTATTGTAATCATTTTCTGGCCAATATACTTTTGTAATATCTTTTAATCTTGAATCTTTAGCAATAACTGATAAATTATTAATATGATCAGGATGATTATGAGTTAAGAATATATTTAATTCTGTACATTTATCCCCAATAACATCTTTAATGACTTTATTAAGAACATTTTGACCATACATATCTACATCAATTAAGAATGCTTTTGTTCCATCAGCACTTACATAAATCATAGGATTTTCTAAATCTGTTGCATTTAACATATAACATTTATCTTTTCCAGAATATCCCATATCAAGAACAAAGAAGTTAGCATACTTAGTTGCAATCTCTTTTTGTTTTCCACCTGCAAACGAAGGTTTACATTCTGCTTCAGTAAATCCCATTGGCAGTCCATTCATAGAATCCATTGCACCTAATTCATATCCCCACCAACCATGAGAGTCGATATGGAATTTGAAAGATACATTTCCTTCTTTACTAGTTGCAATGACATCAGTACCACCAATCTTATCATTTGCTTTAAAAGCAGCTGTATCAAAAATTGAATCTCTATCATATTTTAAATTTGTTTTTGTATCAAATTGAATAATTTGATTAATCAAATCATGTAATTCATCAACATATGCCTTGTCAACAGTAGTCCCCTTACTATCAACAACTTTATAATCTTCTTTATCTTTTAATAATTGTTGTATTTGTTTCACATCTGTAAAGAAGTTAACCATGTTATAATAACTTTCACCAGCTTGAGATTTACCATTTAAATACTCTGAAGCTAAGTAAACATTTTTTAATTGAACATCTACTGTTATTGTTTGTGCAGTATCATCCACATTTGCAGATAAATCTGTAGTATCCAATTTTGCTTTTAAATCAGCTGAAACAGGAACATCAGTTTTTACACCAGCATCCCATTTAGGATTAGTCACTTCACCAATGGCTGTATCATAACTTGCTTTTACGACAGTACCATCTTTTGCTTGAGATATACTTCCCTCAACAGCTGTCTTTTTTCCTTTTGAATTTTCTAATGATTCTTTTTTCATTTTCTCAGCTTTATCTGTTTTTAAAACATCATTTTTTTCTTCTGCTCTAACAAAATAGCTATTAGAAGCACTTCCACAAAACACCATTGATGATACTAACATCAAAGTTAAAAATTTGTTTGTTTTCTTACTCATTATATTCCCTCCTTGACACCATTCTATCACTTATGTATACGGTTTCATATTTTTTAAAATTTATTTTCGTCCATATTCTGATACTCTTTTTAATAAAAATAAAAAGTCTCATTTTTTGAGACTTATAAAACATTTCAACTTAATAATATCTAAAATGATTAATAAAATAAGATCATCATAATCAGAACTTTTGGTTTCAGGTAAAGGAATATTCAAAGATACATTCCCAATATATTCTTTCTCTTTTGAGAATAATATTGTTGGCTTATTCATTTGACATAATGTTTGATATTCATCATATCTTGTCTGCATATATCGACCAGATAGACTTATAATTATATGAACACCTTCTCTTTCAATAATTTGATTTTTTCCTCTGGATATTTGCATACCATGTACAGGTATTTCCATCACACTCATATCTTCACAAAAAGATTGAATTAAATTAATAGGAAAAACTGCTCCATAAACATAAATTCTCTTTTTTTCTAGAATATAATTAACAATACAATTCATTCTATTCATAAAATCTTCTCGATTGATTTTATGAATAGAAAACATATCTATTTTATCCATTAATTCTTCTTCTGTTAAATATTGATGCTTTTCATATAATTGCAAATTTCTTGCTTCAAAATTAGATAATAATTGTCTTTTAAATTCACTATAACTATTAAATCCTATTAACTGATAAAATTTAATAATTGATGAAGTTGATGTAAAGCATTCTTCTGCTAATTGCTTAATACTTTTCTCTTCCATTTCATTAATATGTTCAATAATGTAAAAAGCAATATTATACATTAAATCATTTTTTAATGTATTTTGACTTAATAAAAAGATTAATGATAATACATTATTCATTACTTCATCTCTCCTTTTGTTTTTACTAATTCCTTTGCTATTATTTTATCCAATATTTCTACAACTATATTCTTATATTCTTCTTTTGAATTAGGAATCTTAATATTTTTAAATCCCAAATAATTATCAACATTTGCTTCACCAATATAAAACTTTAAAAAATCACTATTTCTTAATTCATGTATATTTATTAAATAATTATTACTAATACTCATTTCACTTAAATTTTGAATGTTAAATGATGTATCAATAATAATAAATATATCTTCTTTTTTTAAAGTTTTTAACTGATTATAAATCATTTCTATTTCCCACATATTTAAATATGTTACTTTAATTTTATTTTTTCTTAATATATGAGTTGTATATTCTAAACAACTCATTTCTTTTTGATTTCCATAAAACAGAATTTGTTTTGCATTTATTAATTCTTTAACAAGTTCATTAATTTGTTCTTTATCAAAATGATAATCTTGAAGAAATAATATTAAATCTTCTATATAATCTTTATCAGGAAATGATAACTTTCTATTTTCTTTTATTAAAACAGAAATAAAATTTTTAAAATTATTAAAACCTGCTTTTTTATAAAATCTATTAAGTGAGGCTTTGGAAACACCAGTATCTTTCATACACTTTTGAAGTGTCATCTGAGGTAAATCATCTAAAGAATGAATAAAATAAGATGCCAATATCCCATCTATACTATTACCAAATAACATTGCCATATTTTCAAGTTTATTTAAAGTATACATAAATTTCACCCTATTTTATTATACAATCTTTTTATTTTATTGAATAGTCTTATATAGTAAAATAATCATGAAATATCCCTTTGTATCTTCATTTTTTTATGCTATGATAGACAAGAAAGGACTGATGATAATGAATAAAAAGTTATTAGCAAAAACTGCTTTATTAAGTGGAATGGTTATTGGTTTTACAAGTATTTGTGCAATTGATATGATTTGTAAAAGAGTTTCAAAAAAGAAAGAAAATGATCTAAATCATTTATCACCTGAGATATTAGATTGGATCAATGAACAAAGCTTTGAAGAACTTTCTATACAATCTGATGATGGTTTAACTTTACATGCTCAGTTATTAAAATCTCATCATCAAACAGATAAAGTCTTGATTGCTATTCATGGTTACCATTCTTATTCTTTAAAAGAATATGCTTATTATTTAAAGTTTTATCATGATTTAGGCTTTCATATTCTATTACCTGATAATAGAGCTCATGGAAAAAGTGAAGGTAAATATGTTGGTTTTGGTTGGTTAGATAGATTAGATTGTATAAAATGGATTTATAAAATAAAAGAATATTTTCATAGAGACTTACAAGTTGTACTACATGGTATTTCTATGGGAAGTGCTACTGTTTTAATGGCAAGTGGAGAAGACTTACCTAATGATGTTAAATGTATTATTTCTGATTGTGGTTTTACAAGTGTATATGATGAGTTAAAACATGAATCTAAAAATCATCAAATTATTTCAAGTCTCATTCTTCCTACTGCAACATTATTGAGTAAAAAAAGGGTTGGATATAGTTTTAAAGAAGCTTCTACTATAGAACAAGTTAAAAAATCTAAGACACCTACTTTATTTATACATGGTGATCAAGATGATTTTGTTCCAACATATATGGCTTATGATTTATATAATGCCTGTGCTGCTGACAAAGATTTATTAATTGTTGAAGGGGCTAAACATGCTGAAAGTTATTTAGTAAATCAAGAATTATGTGAAAAAACAATTGTTGAATTTATGCAACAATATATAAGATAAAAGAGGATAATTTCATTTATCCTCTTTTGTATAAACTTTAAAATAAGGGAGTTCATTTTATATTAATTATTATTTTATTTAAAGATCTTCACCATTTGTAGCAATGACTGTTTTATACCATTCAAATGAATCTTTCTTTATTCTTTTTCCACTACCATTTCCTTCATCATCCCTATCTACATAAATGAAACCATATCGTTTAGACATTTGACCTGTACTTGCACTTACAAGATCAATACATCCCCACATTGTATATCCAATTAATTCAACACCGTGTTGAATAGCAACTTTACATTCATGAAGATGATCTTTTAGATATTGAATACGATAGTTATCATGAATAGAACCATCTTCTTCTATTTTATCAACTGCTCCTAAACCATTTTCTGTAATAATCATAGGCATTTGATAACGATCATATATTACTTCAAGATAATAACGAAGCCCTTTTGGATCATATGACCATCCCCATTCAGAATATTCTAAATATGGATTTCTTGCTCCATTAGCAAAGTTTCCTTGCACAATATCATTAACTTCATGTGTTGTTACAATATTTGTCATATAGTAAGAAAATGTATAGAAATCTATAATTCCTTCTTTAAAATCAATAAAATCTTGTTGTTCTGCTTCTAAATGAATTTCATATTCATCCCATAATCTTTTTGAAAATGGTGAGTATTTTCCAAAACATTGTACATCACCTGTATAATAAATACCTTTTTCCCAACGATATCTTGTTTCTAAAATATCAACAGGATCACAACTTCCAGGATAATTTGGAATTCCACAAATCATTGAACCTACTTTATTTTCAGGATCAATTTGATGTGCTAATTTGACAGTTCTTGCATTTGCAACTAACATGTTATGAATAATTTGAAAGCTTTCTTTATGACTTTCTTTAGTTGAAATATTTCCAAACATATCTAACATAAGTAAATAATCATTCATTTCATTAAATGGTAACCAATATTTTACAAGACCTTTAAATTCTGTTAAACATGTTTTTGCTAATTTCATATAAAAGTCAATAAGTTCTCTATTAGCCCATCCTTTATAATGTTCTTCAAGGTATAAAGGTAAATCACCATGAAAAATAGTAACTAATGGTTCAATATTATATTTTTGTAATTCTTTAAAAACATCTTTATAAAATTCAATTCCTTTTATATTAGGTTTTTCTTCAATTCCAGTTGGATAAATTCTTGACCAAGAAATAGATAATCTAAACATTTTAAATCCCATTTCTGCAAATAAAGCAATATCTTCTTTATAATGATGATAAAAATCAATAGCTTCATGACTTGGATAAAAATATTCATCAAGAACTGCTTGATGTGCTCCTTTTGGAAGTGTTCCACCGAGGTTAGAAGGAATAGATCCATGATGTCCATCTTTATCTATAAAAGTTACTTCTCTTCTTTTAGAGAATGAGCCTGCTGTTTTACAATCACAAGTTGCTAAACCTCTACCATCAACATCATAAGCTCCTTCTATTTGAGTGGCAGAAGTTGCTCCACCCCAGAAAAAATCTTTTGGAAATTTATTCATATTCTCCTCCTTTTATTGATTAATTTTCAAATTCAAATGTAGTCCACTTTTATAATAGAGTTGAAGTACATTTTCAGAAATAAACAATTCAGAATTTATTGTCATAAGAGTATCTTGAGCATGAATAAATAACATTGTCATTTCTTGTTTTTCATTTAGGATTGTACTCTGTATAACATCTGTTTGTAATTTATGTGCCTTTGTAATTTTTAATCTTGCTTGATTAAATAATTCTTTAATTTCTTCAAAATTTTTGCCATCTCCTGATGCTTTAAAAGCGTCATTTACTAAGTTTCTACAATCTCCAGCATATAAAATAATTTCCATTGCTAACTTATTTAAATCACTTGCATTATATTCTTTCATAACTGTATCCATTTCTATTATCAAGATGCTATTTTTTTATTTTCATCTTGTTCACAACATTGTTTATCATAAACTTTGAAGAAAGGATAATAAATAACTGCTGTTGCTGTAAAACATACAAGATGTAAAATTAAGCCACTAATTGATTTTAATGCTAATGGTGCATAAAGAAGAGAAGGCATTGTCATACGGAATGGTTCTACTGGAACAGTGCAAAGTCCAGAAGAGAAAGCAATCCATACAATAATACAATTGGCTAATCCTGCAAACCAGAATGGTATCATTAATGTTGGGTTAAATGCAACTGGAGCACCATAAACTATTGGTTCATTAATATTAAATATAGATGGTATTAATGCTGCACGCCCTACTGTTTTTACACGTTTTGATTTAGCTAAGAAAGTCATAAATAAGCATAGTGCTAAAGTTGCTCCTTGTCCTCCAATAAAACACATTTGGAAAACTTCATATGTATGAACATTTGTTGGTGGTAATCCTTGTGCAACTAATGCTAAGTTAGCATTTTGTCCTTCCATCCAAATTAATGATAATAATGGGAAAATAATCCATGCTGAAATTCCAAATGAGTACATAAATAAAATTAATGTAACTACTAAGATGAATCCACCAAATGATTGAGAGAATGTTGAAATTGGAAGTAACAATGCTCTGATAGCCTCAATCAAATCAAATTCTAATGTAAATGTTAATAAAATTCCAAATAATAAACATAATGTCCATGGAATAATTGAATCAAACCACGTAATAATAAAAGAAGGTAAAGCTGAATCTTCTTTGAAAAGAGAATGTTTAACGAAAATATTAAATACAATAGCTGTAATATATCCTGAAACTAAAGCATTTAACATACCTCCAGCACCAAGGTTCGCTGTTGTTAAAACAAGATTTCCTTCTTCATTAAAACTTGGATATACAAGAAGTAAAAAGAGTCCTAATCCTGCAAGCCCTGCTTGTCTAGCTACTTTTCTATGTCTCTTTTTTTCCATAATGATACATGGAAGCTGATATGCTAAAAATAAACCAAATAAACCAAAAGAGAAACTACTTAACATTGATAAATCTGGTAAAAAAGATAATCCAAAGCCTCTAAATACACTGATTAATGTCGCAACTGAACCAACTAATGTTGCTGGTACTGCAGCAAGTATTGCTTCTTGTGTTGCACTAATCCATATATTTTGTCCTATTTTTCTAATAAGTGGAGCGACATGTTGTTCCACATAATTCATAAACTTATTCATATATTATTTGTATGATAATTATAATTTAAAAATATAATTACATCTCTCTCCTTTCCTCAATTTTTAAATCATTATTTTAAAACTTCAATAATTTGATCAACAAGACCTTCACCATTTAAAGCTCCATAAATAGTCCCATCAATAAGGACAACTGGCACATCATATTCACTTGCTATTTCTTTAATAGCCTCATATCTGTGTTTAAAATGTGGTCCTACCATAACGAGATCAAGATCATCTAAATAATCTTCAACTTCTGATTCACTTCTCGCTTTAATGCTATAATCAAGTTTTCTTGCCTTTGCTGCTGTATTGGCATTCTTCGCCATAAAACCACTTGAAGCTCCAGAACCACAACACAAAAGTATTTTTTTCATGTTTATTCCTCCTTTCCCTATTGTCATCATATCAATCCCATTTTTATCTCTCAAATATAAAAGAGTTCCAGTAGTAGGAACACTTTTATATTTGTCCACAAATGGGGAATATTATACAATGAAGTAAAATAAAAATAATCATATTTTTTAAATCATTTTGGAGGTATTATCATAATGAAGAACTCTAATAAAATTCTACACTATCTCTTACAAAAAAAAGATTGGGTTAAAGCAAGTGAATTATCAACTTATCTTTCTATATCACAAAGACAAGTAAGAAAATATATCTCTACAATTAATGATAAAGAACAAATTATTATTTCAAGTTCTCAAGGATATAAAGTTAATAAGAAAAAATATGATGCTTTTGTATATAAGCAAAAACATATACCTACTGAACAAGAAAAAAGACATGAATATATTATTCAAAAACTTATTACACATCCTCAAGGATATAATATTTTTGATTTTTCAGATGAACTCTATGTAAGTGAAACAACAATAAAAAAAGATATTCACATTATTAAATCTTTTATTCAAAAATATAAATTAGTTATTGCAAGAAATAAAAATATAATTCAATTATTAGGTAATGAAGAATGTATGCGTAAACTTATTTATTCGTTTATATCTGATTATTCTTTTAATACTCAATTTTTTCAAGAAGGTTTTCATTTATTTGAAATTCAATATGATTATAATGAAATACAATTAAAACTAAAAGAAGCCATGAAACATGAACCGCCCCTGTCAAGTAGACAGATGAAATAATTAAAATTGTTTTTATTGAAGTTGTCGAGCAGACAACTTCATTTTCTTTATGCAGTTAAAGTTGAACTGCTTGTGTAATGT
>JAETUM010000112.1 GCA_021768625.1 Candidatus Stoquefichus sp.
GTGTTTTCCATAATCTAATTATATCAAAAAAGACAATGCATATCAGTATAATACTGATAACATTGTCTTTTTTTGATGGACTGTATTCCTATTTTATTTCGTTACAGCCTCTTTTTTTCTATATAGTTATTCATAATGGATTATGATATACTCATTTGTAAGGGAATGATATACATGATAAAACTTATAGTAATGGATATGGATGGAACTTTATTGAATTCGAATCAAGAGATAACCTCTTATACAAAGGAGGTGCTGATGTCATGGCAGGATAAGGGTGTTGGCATCGTATTAGCAAGTGGAAGAGATATAAAAAGTTTGAAAGAATATGGGGAAATGTTACATATATCAGAGTATTCACAAAGTGGATATATTTGTTTGAATGGATTGATGATATGCAATTCATTAGGAGAATCTATTTATAAACATAATGGACTGACATATGATGAAAGTATTGTTTTAGAAGCCTTGGCAAAGAAATACGCAATGGATATTATATTTTTCTTTGGAGATAATTTGTTTATTATTGAATACGGATATACAGGTATTATGGAACAGCATTTTGTATCATTTAGAAAGCATAAAGTACAAAGAGTGCAAGAGATACCACAACAATATTTCCACTCTTTAAGAAAAGTTGCCTTTGTTCAAAAGGAAGATATTGTTAATAAAGTTATAGTTTCTTTACAAGATGATGTGAAAAATCAATTTGATTTATGTAGAGTAGAAAGTGATTGGATAGAAATCAATCCATATAAAGTGAATAAAGGAAATGCTTTAAAACAATATGCAGATATTAAAGGAATTCCTTTAGAAGATGTGTTAGCATTTGGAAATGGTGAAAATGATATAGAAATGTTGAAAGTTGCAGGTAAAGGAATTGCAATGGATAATTCTTTTGATAGTGTTAAAAAGATTGCAGATGATATTTGTGGAAGTTGTAACTTTGATGGCATTGGAAAGTATTTAAAAAATGATAAGTGATAGGAGGAAATATGGAGAAGATAATTATAGGATTAACCTGTTGTGAAATGGAAGATATAGAGCATCCTGCTCAAAGAACGAATGAAGACTATATAGATGCTGTTATTGAATCAGGAGCTGTTCCTATTTTATTGCCAATATGTGAGGATAATGAAGTGATTGAAAAACAGTTGGATTGTATAGATGGATTGATTGTCACTGGTGGAGTTGATGTTAATCCTTTATTCTATCATGATTCATATAGTGAAAAGCAAGGATCATCGAGTTTTAGAAGAGATACATATGAAATGAAATTGATTAAAATGTGTAGTGAAAAGAAAATACCCATGCTTGGAATATGTAGAGGGCAACAAATAATTAATGTAACTTTTGGCGGAACTTTATTTCAAGATAATACAATGTTATCACATGAAGTTTTTGAACATCAGCAAAAAGAGAAAAAAGATTATCCAGTTCATAGTGTTCATGTTGATAAAGGAAGTTTTTTATATCCAATCTTTAAAGATACATATTATGTGAATAGTTTTCACCATCAATCTATTAAAGATTTGGCAAAGGATTTTGATGTTATTGCAAGAAGTGATGATCATATTATAGAAGCTATTCAACATCAAACTTTAGATATTTGGGCTGTTCAATTTCATCCTGAAATGATGCATAACAGAGATAAGAAAATGCAAGAAATATTTAATGAGTTTACAAAGAAATGTGAGGAGAGAAAAGATGTATAAAGCAATTATTTATGATATAGATGGGACATTATTGGATACATTAAAAATGAATATGATCCCTCTTCAAAAGATTATTAAAGAAGAATTAAATGAAGATTGGAGTTATGAAGAAGTATTGAAGTTTGCGCCATATCCTGGTATGAAAGTAATGGAAGAACTTAATGTTAAAGATAAAGAAAAAACATATGCAAGATGGGTAAAGTATGTGAATGAGTATGAAGATGGAGCAGTACCATATGAAAATATTGAAACTGTCTTAAAAACACTTCATGATAAACATATAAGACAAGCTGTTGTTAGTGCAAAACTAAGAAAACAATATGAAATAGATTTTGTATCAAGAGGTTTTGATCAATATATAGAAGTTGAAGTTTTAGCAGATGATACAAATAAACATAAGCCAGATCCAGAGCCAATTTATTTATGTATAGAAAAATTGGGATTAAATAAAGAAGATGTTATTTATATTGGAGATGCTTTATCTGATTATCAAGTTTGTTTAAATGCAGGTATTGATTTTGCGTATGCGAAATGGGGAAGTGTGAGTGCTGAAGGAATAGAAAAACCTACTTTTAGTCTTGAAACACCATTAGATATATTAAAGCTATTATAAAAGAGATTATTAAATAATCTCTTCAGAATGTTGACAAACCCCTCCTGTTGTTAGTTCAACTTTTGGGGTTCAGTTCATTTTCTAGAGTTTTTTTATGAATAAATTTTTGTATTTAAATTTATAATATTTTTTAGTGT
>JAETUM010000113.1 GCA_021768625.1 Candidatus Stoquefichus sp.
ATATTTGCTCCCGCTGCTTTTGCTGCCTTAGCAATTTCTATCACTTGTTCTTTTGATTCTACTGAACATGGTCCTGCAATCAACGCAAGATGGTCTCCTCCTACTTTGACTCCTGCGACATCTATGATAGAATCTTCTGGATGGAAAGCTCTATTGGCTAATTTGTAAGGTTCTCCTACATGCATAACTTTTTCTACAGACTCATCTACTTCAATAGTTCTAGGATCCACCTTTGTTGTATCTCCTACTAATCCTACAATTGTTGTTTCTTCACCGTGTGAAACATGTGTCTTTAATCCTAAGCTCTCTACCTTTGCAAGAACTCTATTTAAGTCTTCTTCTTTTGTTTTTGGTTTAAATACAATGATCATTTTTTCTTCCTCCTTAAAATAAAAAGTCTCTCCTCCATATAAGGACGAGAGAGACCATCGTGTTACCACCTTAATTCATTATTATATCACTATAATAACCTCTTCGAGTACCATCATACTCTAATACTATAACGGGTATTCCCGTGCCAGCCTACTTCATTCAACCGCCTACTCCAAGATGTATTCAATGATAACGCACTATTCTTTTCCACCATCCAAGAATTCTCTATAAATGTTTATATCATTTACTCTTTCTTTTCTCTGTATTTAATTATATTCTATTCAAAGTTTTATCTTATGTCAAGATATTCAATCATTTATTCTTCTTTTACTTTTAAAATTTCTTTACCTTCCATAATAATTTGAATATATTGTTTTGCTTTTTCAATAGACTCTGCATATGGTTCGTTAATGAACAACCCTTTAGGATTAACTTTTGTAACATCTCCTACTGTTGCTAAATGGAAAGCACGTTTTGTATCGTCTCCTTCTAAACGGAATGATTGAACATCCCATGCAGACATATCATCAATTTGCATATTGATTAACGATTTAATATCACTTGCTTCCATGTTTGTTTCAAAACAATCCTCTAGAGATTCAATTACACTATCTAATTTTGTAATAATTGCTGGTGAGCAACATTTTTTAATAATAGCTTTAATCATAATCATTTGATTCTTACCACGTATTGCATCTCCTTCTACGAAAGCCTTTCTTTCTCTAACAAATGATAATGCATGTTTTGAATCAAAATCATTAACTCCTGGTTTAATTGTGTATTTATCAAGTTTTGTTGTGAAAACGCCATCATCTCTACCTATGACATCATATTTTGGTACATCAATTGTAATACCACCTAAAGCATCAACAACATTTAAGAATGAAGTGAAATTAAATTTTGCATAATAATTGAATTTAATACCCATTAAATTTTCAACTGTATCAATTGTACAATTGATTCCACCTTTAGCACTATGTGTTAATTTATCTTTACCAGTTACCCCATCCATACCAATAATATCAACGTAATAATCTCTTGGAATACTTGTTAATAAAACCTGTTTAGTTTTTGGATTGATGGCAGCAATCATATTAACATCAGACAATGCAAATGTACTAATTGGTCCGCGTTTATCTGTTCCACTTATAAAGATAAGGAAAGGCTCTTGTGTAACTTTAGCACTATTTGCTTTTACACTTGGAATCTTGATTTCAAAAGTTTTCACAACACGTGTATTTTCTTTAAACCCTTTTTCTACATCATCTAATGTTTCATAATCAACGGATTTAATAACTATAGCTTGAACTGTTCCACTATTTAACGCCTGGACAGTTTCATTGTGAGTTGTAAAAGGTTGAATCTCAATATCTCCTATTTCCTCTTCTATTAATGTTTCTGTCTTATTAATATTAATAGCATCAATAGCTGTATTTGCTCCAAAAGAAACATCTTTTAAATCATTAAGCGCTTGATAAGATGATGATTTTAAAACAACAATATCCATCTCAATAGTTTGATCTCCACCACCAGTAATAGAATTTAAAAAACTTGATCCTTTCATTGCATATAAAGAGGCAACAACCAATATAATAGATATAAGAACCTGAATTGCCTTTAATATTGTTACCTTAATAAGATGTTTATTTTCTTTGTCTTTTTCTCCTCTATATAATAATATAAGGATAACAAATACAAAAACAATTAAAGGAATATAATATTTTAATGGTAGTATTTTTAATTCAAAAATAATAAATGAAAAAAACACTGCTACCAATAATGATAATATAAATATAAGTCTTCTTGATAATAACTTTTTCATAATAACCTCATCCTAATTCTCATATAGTGTCATTCACATTATACACTTTCTCTATAATCTCATCAATATAAAATATTTATCAGCAATTTTATTATACACTATAAATATGAAATTTTTATGAAAAATTTAACCCTAGATAAATGTTGGTGATAAAAATTAATTTTGATTGATTATATCATAGTAAATGAAAACCCAAAGCTAAAGTCTTCATACTTTAGCTCACATATACTGTTGATTA
>JAETUM010000036.1 GCA_021768625.1 Candidatus Stoquefichus sp.
GAGGATACAAGACTAGGAAGACTGATGCATGATATGAGATGTACAGAAGTGGAAGATATGTATTATGAAGAATTAAGAGAGGAAGCAAGATATTATAAAGAAGACGAAGGAGGAATTGAAAAGATGTGTAAGATATTTGATGAAGTCAGAGAAATGGGAAAAGAGGAAGGAAAGCATGAAGGAATAGAGCTGACAAGAATTGCATCAATACAAAGCTTAATGAAAAATCTTAATTTGAGTATAGAAGAGGCAATGGAGGCATTGAGTATACCAACTCATGATTATGAACAATATATTAACCTCATTCATTGATGATACTTATAATGATTTAAATAAAGATAAACAAATCAGGGATTTACTTGATTTGTTTTTTTTTAGATAAAATTCATAAAAGTAAAGTATCTTAATCTTTAGAAATTTTTATACTTTTCTTACATTATTCTTATTTTTAATTCATTATAATAAAAAAGCTAACAAAATATAAGTACAAATTATTATTTGAATGGTTATATAAAATGTTAGTGTGAATAAATAATGATAAGTGTGACTATCATAGATAAAAGAGATAAATTTTCATATATTTTACACATTACCATGTTAGAATGAAGAAAATATGGTAGATAAAGAGGGAGGTAAGATAATTGATTAATGATATAATGCTAAAATTAAAATCAAAAGAAGTTATTGTTTATATTATTGTTGGTATTATGACAACAATCGTCAATTTTAGTATATATACAATGTTATATTATTTTTTAAGAATTGATGTAACAATCAGTAATATTATTTCAGTTATTGTTTCTATTTTATTTGCATATATTATGAATAAACTGTTTGTATTCCATAGTCATTGTCAAACATTAAAAGAAGTGTTTGGAGAATGTAGTAAGTTTATTTCTGCACGTATTGTGACAATGATTATTGAAGTAGGTGGAGTTTATTTACTTGTTAATATATTAGGGCAAGATGAATTTATAGGAAAATTGGAGACACAAGTTGTTGTATTAGTTGGAAATTATTTGATTAGTAAGTTTTTTGTATTCAAATAACAGTAGTAGGAGGGCTATATGAAACTATCATTAGTTGTACCTTGTTATAATGAGGAAGGGAATATTGAATTATTTTATCAAGAGGTTAAGAAGTATTTTAAAGATAAAATTTTTTCATATGAAATTATCTTTGTTAATGATGGAAGTCAAGATCATACTTCACAGAAGTTGTTATACTTGCATCATCAACATCCAGAAGATACAAAAATTATACAGTTTTCAAGAAACTTTGGAAAAGAAGCAGCTATTTTAGCAGGATTAGAGAAATCAAATGGAGATTATGTTTCTATTATTGATGCAGATTTGCAACAGTCACCTAAATATGTTGTTGATATGGTCAACTTTTTGGATGAGCATGAAGAATATGACAGTGTAGCCGCATATCAAAAAGTAAGAAAAGAAAATAAAGTTATGGTTTTCTTAAAAGATAAATTTTATAAAATAATTAATAAAATGACAGAAGTAGAAATTTCTCATTCTGCAAGCGATTTTCGCACTTTGAGAAGGAATGTAGTAGAAACGATTAAAGGATTACCAGAAAGGTGTCGTTTTTCTAAAGGAATTTTTGCGTGGGTAGGATACAATACATATTTAATGCCATATGTTGTTGACAAAAGAGCGAGTGGCGAATCTAAATGGAGTTTCACGCAATTATTTACATATGCTATGGATGGAATTATAGCTTTTTCAACAAAACCATTAACAATATCAGTTATTCTAGGAGTCATCATGTTCTGTCTTTCTGTTTTTCTGTTTTTGTATATTTTGATTAGTAAATTTGTATTTTTATCTGTCATACATAGTTTTGTTGTTATTATTGGTATTATTTTGTTTGTTTCAGGAATTCAACTTTTTTCAGTAGGAATTTTAGGGCAATATTTAGCTAAGACATATACAGAAGCAAAGCATAGACCTATTTATATTATTAAGGATTATATTGATAGGGAGGACTAATATGCATAAACTTATTGATTTTTATAATCAAAATAAAAGAAGAAATAATTATATATATTTTACAGTTATATTTCTTCTCACTCTATGTGTTATTTTTTCTGTATTTATAATTCAAAATAAATCGTTTATATGGATTGCTGGAGGAAGTGACGGCTTAGATCAACATTATACATCATTAATGTATTATGGAGAGTACTTAAGAACAATACTCAAAAATCTTTTGATAACTCATCAAGAAATTCCACTATGGGATTTTTCTATAGGTTATGGAGCTGATATTATAACAACCTTTCATTATTATGTGTTAGGTGATCCGTTAGCTCTTTTATCTGTTTTTGTTCCAACACAATATACAGAATATCTCTATACACTATTAATTATTATAAGATACTATCTAGTAGGAATAAGTTTTATTGCTTATTGCCACTATATGGGAAAAGTATCATGGTCTACATTTATAGGAGCATTATCATATGCTTTTTGTGGATTTGCTATTTATGCAGGGATAAAACATCCATATTTTTTAAATCCTATGATTTATCTTCCCATTATTTTCGTAGGAATTGAAAAAATATATCAAAAAGAATCACCAATATTATTTATTGTTATAACATTTGTATCAGCAATAAGTAATTTCTACTTTTTTTATATGCTTTGTATAATTATGTTTATTTATGCAGTTATTCGCTTTTTTCATTACTATCATGAAAACTATATCCATAACATTATAAAAAAATTGATACAATTTATAGCTTATTTTTTAATCGGATTAGGATTATCCGCTATTGTTCTTGTACCAGTTATATTGATGTTTTTCAATACTGCAAGAAGCCAAGATAGGTCTTTCATTCCATTATTATATTCTATGTCTTATTATATAGAATTATTTTTTGGTTTTATAAGTAGCGGTCGAGGAAGTTATTGGACTTTGGCAGGTTTTAGTTCAATTTCATTTTTTTGTTTGATAACACTTTTCTTTTCTAGAAAAAAGAATACTTCATTTATTATTTCATGGTTATTATGTGTTGTTTTTTTGAGTTTGCCTGTTTTTGGTGTCATTTTTAATGGTTTTTCTTATATTTGTAATCGTTGGTGTTTTGCCTATGCTTTTTTAATGAGTTTTATTATAGTGGAAAGTATGCCAAAGCTATTAACATTAACTAAAAAACAATATTTTGTTTTGGTTATAGGGTTTATGGTAGAGCTAATAATGACTTTCTTAAATAAACAGATTCAGGAATATATGATGATTTCTCTTTTTATTTTAGCCATTATACTTATTATTCTATCATTACAATATAAAAGAGAAATAATAATATGTAAACTTATAGTAGGATTGTGTATATGTACAATCATAAGTGTACAATGGAATGCTCTCTATAGATATATTGTCCAAGATTATAGTCAAGAATATTTAACTGCTCATCAAGCATATCAAAAGATAACACAAAATTATTTGAACACTTTGTCTCAAGTTAATGATTCTTCATTTTATCGTTATGATAAATCAATACATTCACAAAAAAATCTTAATAATATAAGTGTTATTCAAAAAAAATATCCCCTTAGTTTCTTTTTTAGTTTGGGAAATGGATATATTACAGAATTTTTTAATGATGTCAAAAATGTTAATATTTTAAGTTCAGTTTATAATGGTTTAGATACACGTTCACCACTGTTATCCTTATCATCTACGAAGTATTTTATAACAGAAAAAGATAATACAACATATATTCCATATGGTTTTATAAAAATGGAAACAATTCAAGATCAGAAATATGATATTTATTTCAATCAAAATTATCTGCCTTTAGGATATACTTATGACACACAAATAAAAAGAGAATATTATGATCAATTAACAGCATTGGAAAAACAAAATACGTTATTAAAAAGTGTATTATTAGATGAAGATATTTCTTTAAAGGAAAATAAACAAGAGAAAATTGACTATCATATTCCAATACAAATAAAATATAATGATCATATAAGAAGAGAAGGAAATCAAATTAGTGTTGATAAAAATAATGCTTCACTAGATATAGTCTTTCAATTGGAAAAAGATAAAGATGTTTATATTTCTTTTGATCAGTTAAAGCTTAAACAAAGTTATTATGCCCAAACATTGTTGAAAGCGATTATTCAAGTCAAAGATGAAAATATGAGTGGGAATATAACAGTCTATTCACCATATAATAGTTATTATAATGGGACAGAGAATTATTTAAAACATGTAGGATATTTAGAAAAGGGAGAACATCATTTAGAGGTTATATTCAAAAATAAAGGAATATATAATGTTGATGATATTCAGATTCTAGGTCAATCTCTTGATGAATATCAACAGGATATTTGTCAATTAAGGAAAGATACACTTCAAAATGAAAAAGTAGAAGCAAATTGTATAAAAGGGAATATAACCCTCCAACAAAGAAAGTTTTTATGTTTTTCTATTCCTTATTCTTCAGGTTGGAAAGCTTATGTAGATGGACAGGAAGTTGATTTGTTGCAGGCTAACACAATGTATATGGGAATTGCATTAGACAAAGGTAGTCATAGCATTGAATTAAGATATTTAACACCAGGATTAAAAGTGGGGTGTTATATAAGTTTAGGAAGTGTAGTGCTATTATTCTTTGTATTTATAGGGTGTAAGAGAAGGTATAAATAAGTCTATTGAACAAGAAATTTAGAGGAGGATATGGAAGTATCTTCCTTTTCAGTGTGTTTTTTTAATAAAATGTGATATACTTTTTAAAATAAGAAAGGAAAATGTGTATGGGGCAGACAAAAACAAAAATGATGGTTCAAGGAGCAATGATTGCAGCTATCTTTGGGGCATTATCACTTATAAATACATATACTGGAAGCTTATTTGATATTTTTATCTGTTATGGAATGGTTGTTCCGATTGTATGGTATGGATATACTTATGATTTGAAGCATAATTTTATTGTATGTATTGTTTCAATGCTTGTGATTGCTATGATGGGACTTCCATTTTTCGTAATATCATCCATCTCATCTTGCTTTATTGGCTTGTTTATTGGAGAATCACTAAAAAGAAAAGCCAAAAAAGAAACAATCTTATTAGGAACATTTGTTGTAACATTTATCAATAATATTATGATTTATGAAGTTTTTGCACAATTATTGCAAATAGACTTAGTTTCTGAAATGACAGTTACGTATCAAGAAATGGTAAAACTTTTACCAACAATTTCTCAAACAATAACATTAGATATGATATTATCCTTTATTCCAATTATCCTTATTATTATGTCAGTTATGGAAATGTATGTGATTGTTTTAATTTGTCAGTTAGTTTTATCAAGGTTAAAAATAGAATTCTCAGGAAGTTTTCATATTGCTATGATGCATTTGAGTCAGAAAACTGGTATAGTTATTGCTATTGTTATGTTTGGTTCATATATTTTACAAAGGTTTGTAGGAGTAGATAGTATTTATTTAACTTATCTTTATATGCTTGCAACTTTATCTTTTGGATTACAGGGATTATCGTTTGTTTGTTTCTATTTGATTATAAAACAAAAACAAAAATTTATGATATTAGCCTTTTTAGCAATCTTTTTGCCTTATGTGGGTAGTTTATATGTTGTTATAGGAATCTTAGATATATTTAGTGATTTAAGGAAAAATATATTGTATAATAAGAATAATAATGAGTAAGGAGGATGAGATATGACGAAAAAAATATTACAGTTTCGTAATTTGGCGATTGTTATATTAATTGCTGAGTGTTTGATTTTATTTGGATTGTATCTCATTTTAGGAAGTCCATTAATTTTTGGCTTTGCAATGTATGCACTTATAAAGAATATAGTATTATTTGTTTTATATGTTTATATGACTTATTTGTATGAAACTAATACTTTAAGTGTTTCAGAGGCATTAAATAATGATGCAAAGAATGCATTTATCTTTGGTGGTATTGGACTTATTCAGTATGATGAAAATAGAAATATTATATGGACAAGTGATTTGTTTAAAGAATTAAACATTAATATTATTGGAGTTAAGTTATTAGAATGGCAACCACATTTAGCATCATTATTTGAAGATGAAGATATTAAGGTAATTGATGTCAAAGGTAGAAAATTTGAGGCTTATAATAGTCAAGAATCAAAATTAATTTATTTAAAGGATGTTTCTCAATTTATATCACTTCAACAAGATTATTTAGACCAACAAGTTTGTATGGCTTATATTACAATAGATAACTATGAAGAAACTTTAGAAAATGCTGATGAACCTAAAATGGCATTAATTCAATCAAAGTCAAGACAAACGATTGTTGATTGGGCATATTCTAATGGGATTATTATTAGAAGGTTTAAATCTGGAGGGTATCTTGCTTTCTTCAACGAAAGAATATATCGTAAACAAGTTGAAAACAAATTTGCTATATTAGATACATTTAAAGAGATGTCTAATGAATTAGATGAAGTGATGACATTAAGTATTGGGATTGGAAGAGATTCACGTGTTTTAAGAGAACTTGATGATATGGCTTCAACTGCTTTGAATTTAACTTATTCTCGTGGTGGGGATCAAGTCGCTGTTAAATCTGGAGATGGTAAGGTCAGATTCTTTGGTGGAAATAGTGATACATTTGAAAAAAGCAGTAAAGTCAAGGCACGTGTTATATCTCAATCATTATCAGGATTAATTAAAAACGCAAGTCAAGTTTATGTTATGGGGCATAAAAATTCAGATTTAGATTCATTTGGTGCTTCATTAGGAGTTGCTAAATTAGCAGAAGGTTATGGGAAGGTTGCAAAGATTATTGTTGATTTTGATTCTATTGAACAAAAGACAAAAGATGTTGCAATGTTTGTGAAAGGTGATACAAGATATAAAGATATGATTGTTTCCCCTGCAGATGCTTTAGAATATGTTAATAAGGAAACATTATTGATTGTGGTTGATAATCATAAACCAAGCTTAGCTATTTCAAAGTTATTACTTGATAGAGTTAAAAATAAAGTTATTATTGATCATCATCGACGTGGTGAAGAATTTATAGAGGCACCAGTTTTGACATATCTAGAACCAGCAGCGTCAAGTACAGTAGAATTAATTGTTGAGTTATGTGAATATCAAAATGTTGATTTTAAAATGAATGAATTGGATGCAACAATTATGTATGCAGGAATGCTTGTAGATACCAACTCTTTTAAGCAAAGAGTTGGTGTAAGAACATTTCAATCAGCTGCCTATTTAAAAGAGTTACAAGCAAATGTTATACAAGCATATGAGTTTTTGGAAGATTCTTATAAAGAAACATTACAAAAACTATCAATTACACAAACAGCTTATCAGTATAATCAATTTATATTAATTGCTGTTGCAAACGAAGAAGATGAATATACAAGAACAATGCTTGCCAAAGCAAGCAATTCATTATTAGATGTTAGTGGAATTAAAGCATCGTTTACAATAGGAAAAGTATCAAAGAATATTGTTGGAGTGAGTGCAAGAAGCTCACAAAAAATCAATGTTCAAGTTATTATGGAAAATATGGGTGGTGGTGGTCATTTTTCTATGGCGGCTGCTCAGTTTGAAGATAAAAGTATAGAAGAAGTTCGTTGTTTATTGGAAGAAAAAATTACAGAATATTTAGATGATAGAGGTGAATTATAATGAAAGTAATTTTAACACAAGATGTAAAAAAAGTTGGAAAAAAAGGTGAAATTGTCAATGTGGCTGATGGTTATGGAAAGAACTTCCTTATTAAGAATAAAATGGCAGTTTTAGCAACATCATATGGAAAAGAGGTTATTGCTAAAAATAAAGAAGAAGCACGTTTACAAGATTTAGAGAATAAGAAAAAGGCAGAAGAATTAAAAGAAGTATTAGAGAATATGACACTTGAATTTAAGTTATCATCTGGTAAAGATGGGAAAACTTTTGGAAGCATTTCGACCAAAAATATAGCAGAAGAATTGTTAAAGACATATGATATTAAGATTGATAAAAGAAAATTTATCAATGCTAGACCAATTCAATCATTGGGTTATACGCAGTTAAAAATAGAGTTATATAAAGATGTTATAGCAACCATCAAGGTTCATTTAAGTGAAAAATAGGAGGGCTAAGCGATGCCAAGAGAATATCCACATGATATAGAAGCAGAAAGATCTTTACTTGGATCAATGTTGATTTCTAGTGATGCCTGTCATGAGATTTTAAGTCTTGCGACAAAGGATGATTTTTATCTTGATAGTCATCGTCTGTTATTTGAAGCTATGCTTGCAGTAGAAGAACAAGGGAATCCTGTTGATGTGACAACTCTTACATCTTATTTAATGAATAAGAAACATTTGGATAAGGTCGGAGGAGTTGATTACTTATTACAATTAAGTGAGTCTGTTCCAACAACTGCACATAGTCAATATTATCTTAAAATTTTAAGTGAGAAGTCTTTATTAAGAAGACTTATTAAACAGTCAACAGAAATTATTGAAAGTGCATATGGTGATGTTGAAAATATTAATGATTATATTGGTGACGTTGAAAAAAATTTCTTAAATGTGACAAGAGATAGAAATGCTGGAGAATTTAAAACAGTGAAATCTGTTATTCAGAATGTAACTGATCGATTAATTATGTTACAAAAATCTGATGGTCCTGTTTCAGGAGTTAAAACAGGGTACTATGATTTAGATAAGTTAACTTCAGGATTACAAAAAGGAGACTTAATTATTTTAGCAGCACGTCCATCAGTTGGAAAAACTGCATTTGCATTAAATATTGCATATAATGTTTCGTTGAAATCAGATGAAGCAGTTGCTGTTTTCTCATTAGAAATGCCTGCAGAACAGTTAATACAACGTATTATTTGTGCAGCAGGAAGTTTAAATGCTGAATCATTACGTTCAGGTTCTATACTAAAAGAAAGTAATGAACGATATTATGCAGCTGCTGAAAAAGTTGGAAAATGTAATTTATATATAGATGATACACCAGGTATTCGTGTTGGGGAAATAGCTGCTAAATGTCGACGTTTAAAAAGAGAACAAGGCTTAAAATTAATAGTTATTGATTACTTGCAGTTAATTTCAGGTTCTGCTAATAGTCGAGAATCACGACAGCAAGAGGTTTCAGATATTTCAAGACAATTAAAAATGATTGCCAGAGAATTAGAAGTTCCTGTTCTTGCATTAAGTCAGCTATCTCGTTCTGTTGAAAAGCGTGATAATAAGCGACCAGTTTTATCTGATTTAAGAGAATCTGGAGCTATTGAACAAGACGCAGATATTGTTTCTTTTATTCATAGAGAAGATTATCAAGATCCTAAAAAAGAAGCAGAAACACAGGGAGCAACTGATATTATTATAGCAAAACATCGTAATGGAGCATTAGCTGATATTCGATTAGTTTTTCAAAAACAGTATAGTAAATTTTCTAATCCAGCAAGAAGCGATCAACAGATTAATCCATTGGAGAGTGTAAAAGATGTTAGAGTCTGATGTTTATGAGTATTTCAAGTCAAATCATATTGAATATGAACTTGTAGAACATGAGGCTGCATATACTATTGAAGAAATAGAAAAGATGAATATTAGTGGTTTTGAATATATTGTTAAAAATTTATTCATAAGAGATGATAAGAAAAGACATTATTATTTAATAGTTGTTAAAAAGGATACAATTGTGAATATGAAAGAACTTCAATCAAAGATTAAATCTCGTAGATTGAGTTTTGCTTCAGAGAGTGATTTAAATAAATATTTGCATTTATCTCATGGCGAGGTTACACCGTTAGGTATTTTTTATGACGAATCTAAAAGTGTTGAAGTCATATTTGATCAAAATATACCAGACATTATTGGAGTACATCCTCTTACAAATATAAAAACGGTTTATTTAAAAACTGATGATTTAATTCGCATAATAAAAAAACATGGAAATAAAATTTCCATTGTTTCAATCTAGGAGTACATGTGTACTCCTTTTAAGTTCTTTTATCAAATTGATGATGACATTTAGGGCAAGTAATAGTAATTTCACCTTTTCCTTTAGGAACTCTTAAATCTTGATGACATTGAGGACACTTTAAATATTTATGGGTTTTACGATACTTAAACTTATTTCTTTGACGATTAATTATTTTTCTTATATGCATAGTTTTTTGCAAATATACTGTATTTTCTTGACGACGTTTATAGTATTGTTTGGAAAACATTCTATAAAAAAATAAAATAACAACAGCATAAGAAAAAAATCGTAAGGGAGGAATAAATATTGAAATTAATAAAGTTATAAAGTATATACCAAAAAGACAATTCCCTAATTGATCAATTCCATAACGACCATACATAAAATTTCTTAACCATTTCATACATATCACCTATTTGTTATTATACTTATGAAATATGAATGAATTATGTACAAAGGCAACATTTATATAGTATAATAAAAAGGTAGGAAAGGAAGTTTATAATGTATAATCAATATCGAGAAGGATGGCTTGAAGTCATATGTGGGTGTATGTTTGCAGGAAAAACAGAAGAACTGATAAGACGTATTAATGTACTATCTTATGCTAAGAAGAACATTATGGTTTTTAAACCAAAAATTGATAATCGTTATTCAGATGAAGAGATTGTTTCTCATGCTGGAACACATATTCCGTGTATTGTTGTAGATAAAGGACAAGATATATTAAAGCATATACATGATGATATAGAAGTTGTTGCTATAGATGAAATACAGTTTTTTGATAAAGATATTATTGATGTTTGCGAATATCTTGCTGATAAAGGAATACGTGTAATGGTTGCAGGATTAGATAAAGATTTTAGAGGAGAGCCCTTTGGTGTTGTTCCTGAATTACTAACACGAGCTGAGTTTGTTACAAAGCTAACAGCAGTTTGTGCAAAATGTGGAGCTCCTGCAACACGTACTCAAAGATTATTAAATGGTGAGCCAGCTGCATTTGAACAACCAATTGTTCTTATTGGAGCTGATGATAGTTATGAACCTCGCTGTCGTCATTGCCATGAAATACCTCATAAACCACAAAAATTTTAAAAGTTCATTTTCAAGACATATTTGTATAATATATTAATAGTGTCGAAAGACAAATACGATAGTATTGATTCCCCTCAAATCTATCATATATCCCTAAAAGAGATGTTTCCCCAACATCTCTTTTACTTTGTTCATAAATATTTTTAATATTGTTCATATTTAATTCATATTGACAGGATATATTATGCTTGTAAAGAACGAAAATTCATGTAAAACTCCCTTAAAAACATTAGTATTATTAAAAAAGAATCGAAATTATTCGATTCTTTTTATATAATGGATTGTAGAGGTGATTCTTAATGATTATTGAAGCAAATAGGGAACATATCAATGAAGTTTATCATTTATTATGTGTATTAGAAGATCATGAATTAGACTATGAGTTATTTAAAGAGAAATACATAAATGGACTCAGTCATAAAAATATTTATTATTATGTTTATGTTATAGATAATCATATTGTAAGTTTTGTAAGTTTTTATATTCATCATTATTTGCATCATAATAGTTATACTGGTGAAATTGTAGAACTTGTTGTTGATCCAGAATATAGAGGTCAAAACATTGGTCATCAACTTATTGATTATATTGAATGCTTAGCAAGGCAACTAAAATTAGAAGAAATCGAATTAGCAA
This sequence comes from Candidatus Stoquefichus sp., assembly GCA_021768625.1. GTDB lineage: Bacteria > Bacillota_I > Bacilli_A > Erysipelotrichales > Coprobacillaceae > MGBC163490. The sequence goes on from JAETUM010000036.1 coordinate 11,697, forward strand.
CTTCTACATATAGAAAAAGAGCCCATCACTTTTATGAAGTGCACGGGTATATAATGAATCATTATAATTATATTAAGAAGCTTTAAATAGGTTTATCATTTGTTATATTACCATTACCTTGAACAGGTATAGTCTCTCCTAAATAAGTTGGTTGTGGTTGAATAAAACTTATAAAGAAATCCTTGCATCGTGCAGCAATTTCACGAATTTCTCGCATAGGCTGGCCTTTATAATAACGAGGATTAGATGGATATCCTACTGCTTCTATATGAAGTTGATTAGCTATAAATAAAGAACGATAAAGGTGATAGTCTTGAGTGACAATAATCACCTTTTTGACTTGGAAAATTTTTTTAGCACGATATAAGCTTTCATATGTAGAAAATCCTGCATGATCCATAAAAATATCAGAGGAAGGAACACCTTTTTCAATAGCAAACTGTTTCATAATGTTCACTTCATCGTAGTCTTCTCGACCATGATCTCCACTCATGATGATTTTAGGTGCCTTTCCTTCTTTGTATAACTTAATAGCTTCTTCTAAACGATCATTTAACACAGGTGTTGGTTTTTCATTTTTAACACCAGCACCTAAAACAAGAATACAATCTGCATTTTCTATATCATGAGAAAATTGATCTTTTGTAGAAAAGAATATAAAAAGATTGATTCCAGTAATAAACAAACAAATGATGATACAAAGCGAAGTAAGTATAATGATTGATTGTTTAATTTTTTTCATGTTCATCACCCTTTATATTAAATATAAGAGTTTCTTTCAAAAAAATCATTAATATTTTCTTAATTTTCTTTTAAAAAATCAATGACTTGATCTAATGATTCAAGAATATCTGTTGTCATATCCTGATAAACCTGATCAGGATATTTCATATCAGGAATACAAATGACAGGAATGGATGCACTATATGCAGCTTGAATTCCAGCCTCACTATCTTCTAAAACAAGAGCTTCATCTGATTTAACACCAAGTTTTTGACATGCTTTTAAGAAAATATCAGGATGAGGTTTTCCATTTGTAACTTCATCGCCACATACTATGTTATCAAAACGTGAGAAAGTATCATCGTCAAGAAGTTGATGAACTCTTGTAAGATTACTTGAAGTTGCAATAATAGTTTTATAGTTATTTTTTTGCAGATATTCAAGCAATTCAATTAATCCTTTTTTTAAAGGGACACCACGTTCTTTGACTATTCTTTGCATAGTTTCTTTAAATTCAACTAAAGTTTCTTCAATATCAATATGTATATGATAGTTGTCTTCTATAATGTGAAAACCATTTTCAACACTTTTCCCTAAAAATTGTGTATATAATTCTTTAGATAATGTTAAATTTTCTTTTTTTAGTAAAGAATTATAACAATCATATGAAATTTCTTCACTATCAATAATAAGGCCATCCATATCAAAAATAATTGCTTTTATCATTTTCTTTCCTCTAAATAATCAATCACATCATAAAGAGATTGATAAATTCTTTCTGTTAAAACTTCAAATTCTGATTCAGGATATTTCATATCAGGAATACAAATAACAGGAATAGATGCATTATGAGCAGCTTGAATTCCTGCTTCGCTGTCTTCTAAAACAATAGCTTCGTTTGGCTGTACACTTAATTTTTCACATGCTTTCAAAAATACTTCAGGGTTAGGTTTTCCATTTGCAACTTCATCTCCACATATAGAATCATTGAAATAAGATGTTATATGAGCTAATGATAAAATATCATCAACACGACTTCTCCCACTTGAAGTAGCAACTATTGTTAAATAATGATTATCTTTTAAATATGTTAATAAATCCATAAGACCTTTCTTTTTAGGGATTCCTTCCTTATGGAATCTTTCATTGAGTAAGTCATGAACATCAGTGAGAACTTGATCCATAGGAAAGTCATTTCCATATTCTGCATACATAAGCTTATAACAAGTTTTAATAGTTTTACCTAGTAGTGTTTTATAAAATTCTTCAGACATAGATAAACCTAATTTTTCTAAAACTTTGACATAACATTCATAAGTAGCCCTTTCACTATCAATCATTAAACCATCCATATCAAAAATAACTGCTTTTATCATTTTTACTCCTCCTTATCTATACGTAGTATAAGAAAACAAAAGAATTGTGTCAATATTTTTATAAAAAGATATATCATATAGAAAATGAAAAGATTATTTTGATTATTTGAGTACTTTATATTATAATGATAGGGATTTGGAGGTTAGAATATGAATAATATGATAGAAAGATTGGAGTCAATAGCAAGAAGATATGAAGAATTAAATGAAATTTTAATGGATCCTAGTATTGCTAGTGATATTCAAAAAATGACTGAAGCATCAAAAGAACAGTCAATGTTAGAAGCTGCTTATCGTTTATATGAAGAGTATAAAAAAATATTAAGTGGTATTGATGAAGCAAGAGAATTATTAAAGGAAAATGATCCTGAAATTAAAGAAATGGCTCAATTAGAGTTAAGTGAATTAGAAGAAAAGAAACCTCAAATAGAAGAAAAATTGCATTTAGAATTAATTCCAAAAGATCCAAATGATAATAAAAATGTTATTGTGGAAATTCGTGGAGCTGCTGGTGGAGATGAAGGAAATATCTTTGCTGGCGATTTATATAGAATGTATGTAAAATATGCTGAATCACAAGGATGGAAGATAGAGATTCTAGAAGCTCAAGATAGTGAAGCTGGAGGATACTCACTTATTTCATTTATGGTAAAAGGTGAAGGTGTTTATTCAAAGTTAAAGTTTGAATCAGGTTCTCACCGTGTGCAACGTGTTCCTAAAACAGAAACACAAGGGCGTGTGCATACATCTACAGCAACTGTTCTTGTTATGCCAGAAGCTGAAGAAGTTGATTTTGAATTAAATCCATCTGATTTAAGAATTGATACTTATCGTGCATCAGGAGCTGGTGGACAACATATTAATAAAACAGATTCAGCAGTTCGTATTACACATATTCCAACAGGAACGGTGACAACATCTCAGGATGGACGTAGTCAACATGACAATAAGGATAAAGCAATGCGTGCAATGCGTACAAAGTTATATGAAATGAAACTCCGTGAGCAAGAAGAAGCATTAGGTAGTGAAAGACGTAGTAAAATAGGTAGTGGAGACAGAAGTGAAAAGATTAGAACATATAATTATCCACAAAATCGTGTAACAGACCATCGTATTGGATTAACAATTCAACAATTAGATAGAATTATGGAAGGCAAGCTAGTCGAAATTATTGAAGCATTGATTAATGAGGATCAAAGATTAAAACTAGCTGGAGAAGAATAATGACTGTAAGAGAATTAATTCGTCAAAGTGAAGCTTTACTAGATGATAAAGATAAGGATTGTAATGTTGCTAAGGTTTTATTTTATCATCTTGCTGATAAAGAACCCCATCAATTATATTTGATGATGGATGAAGAGGTAGATGAGCAATTATATCAAGATTTTCAAGCAGGAATGAAGAGATATTTAGCTGGTGAACCTATTCAATATATTAAAGGAAAAGAAACATTTTTCTCTAGAGATTTTATAGTTAATGAAAATGTTTTAATTCCACGTTATGAAACAGAAGAATTAGTAGAAAATATTCTTTATAAAATTGATGATTACTTTAGTGATTATGATAGTATAGAATTATGTGACGTAGGAACAGGTTCTGGAGCAATTGCTATTTCGTTAGCATTAGAAGAAGAAAAACTTCATGTAACTGCAACAGATATTAGTCATGAAGCATTGGAAGTTGCTCAATTAAATGCAAGAGAGTTAGGGGCCAATGTAGAATTTTATCAAGGTGACATGTTACAACCATTAATTGATCATCATATAAAGGTAGACATATTTGTATCAAATCCACCATATATTCCTAGTGGACAAGATATAGAAAGTGTTGTCAAAGATAATGAGCCACATGTAGCTTTATTTGGTGGGAATGATGGCTTATATTTCTATCGTCAAATTTTTGAATGTGCAAAAGAAGTCATTCAAGATAGAGCATTATTGGCATTTGAGATGGGCTTTGATCAACGTGCATTAATGGAGGAAGCAGTAGAATACTATTTCCCTGGTATACCTTATGAGATTATCAAGGATATCAATGGAAAAGATAGAATGTTATTTATATATTATCATTTAAAGGATAAATTATGATACTAGAAACAGAAAGACTGTACTTAAGACAGTTAGAAATAAATGATGCATTACGTATGAGTGAATATCGTGATAAAAAAGAAGTTGCTCAATATCAATCATGGACTCATTATTCATTGGATGATGCTTTAAGACGCATTAAGCAATGTCAACTTATTAAAAGTTATAATCAGCCTAAAACAGATTATCATCTTGCGATTGTTTTAAAAAATAACAATATATTAATTGGTGATTTATTTGTTGAAATTATTAATAAAAAGGTATTTGTATTAGGATATACATTAGATAGTCAATATTGGTCATACGGATATGCAACTGAAATAGTTAATGCTTTTATAAGTTATATGAAAGATACTTATCAATTTAAAAAAGTTATTTGTTATGCTTATGCTGATAATGTAAGATCTATAAAACTTTTAAAGCGTTTAGGATTTATGAAGTTTGATGAATCCTATTATTATAATGACGTAGGATATATAAAGAAAATAAGATGATTTTGATAATCATCTTTTATTTTTTCATATCTTTTTCATATATTTATATTATAATAGAATGAGAAATGGGGTTTGAATATGAAGGTATTACTTATAGAAGATGAAAAGTTGATAAGAATGTTTATTGTTGAATATTTTAGTAAACGAGGGGCTAAAGTTGTGGAAGCAATGGATGGTTATGAAGGCTTATCTTTGTTGGATAATAGTTTTGATATTGTTTTATTGGATATAATGATGCCAGGGATTGATGGATATGAAGTTTGTAAATTAATCAGACAAAAAAGTGATGTGCCTATTTTATTTATTAGTGCATTGAGTGAAGAAGATAATAAGTTAAAAGGATATGAACTAGGTGCAGATGATTTTATTTCTAAGCCATTTACACCATCATTGTTATATGCTAAGTGTCATGCATTATTAAAGAGATTAAAAAAAGAGACACAAGTTTTTGATGAGGGTATTATACATATTGATGTAGATACACATGAAGTCACTGTGAATGATCAACCTATCCAACTTTCACATAAAGAATATTTATTACTTATTTATTTTATAGAAAACAAAAGAAAGATATTATCAAGAGATCAATTATTAGATCGTATATGGGGATATGATTATTATGGAGACCAAAGAATTGTAGATACATATGTAAAGAAATTAAGAAAGAAGTTATTGGAAGCTGCTCCATACATTCAAACAGTTGTTAAAATTGGATATATGTTTGATTCCAAGGAGTCATAGATATGAAAAAAATGAACCTTAGTTTAATTGTTAAAATAGCAGGTACTGTTTTTATTGCATTTGCAGTTATATTAGGAAATGAAATTCGTTTAGGTATTAATAGATATATAAAAAATACATTAGAGACAGATGCTTCAGCGACAGTTCGTAATTTAGATAAGTTTGCAAAAGAGTATTCAGATATGACAATATTTGATAGTTATTCCTTAAATTCTGAAGAGTTTCAGTCGTTATATTCATCAGCATTATCAGGCGATTCAAGCATGGTTAAAAGTCTTGTCACAACAAAGGGTGGTATTCTAGATATTTCTCGTGAGACATTAGAGGATGCCCTGTTATGTATGTTGGTCAGTGATTTTAAAGATGCAGAAAATTGGCCTAAAAATGGAGCGGCTTATTTTCATTTAAAGAGTATTGGTAATGAGAATTTGGAAAAATTAGAAACTGTTTTAAATGATGAAAAGGCTGTTAGAACAGCAACACTTTCTATTGTATTCCCAGAGGGAACAGATTTCTCTAATAATGAGTTTAGAAATATTAAGGTTGATAAAATCATGGTAGATGATGAACTTGTTATAGATTGTCATTTATCTGGTAAAAAGACAACAATTTCTGGTCAAATGTATTTCTATTCAAGTCAATATAAAGAGGTTTTCTTTGGAAATAATAGTGAATCAGTCACATATGGATATGTTACACATTCTATAACTGATAATGAACAAACTATTGTTATAGATTATCATGATGCAATGAGAGGAATCAAGAAACAATTACAAAAGAATTTTAATAAGTTCGTTGATACAAGCAAACCTTTTGTTTCAACAAACTATACAGACTACTACTTGCTTGCTCCCTATAAGTATAATGGAAGATATTACTCGTCAGTTGCTATGAAGATTATTGATTGGGTTCAATTAAATAGATATTATAGTGAGTATGAATTTAGTGATCTAAGTGAGGAAGAAAAATTACAAAAGGCTACATTAGGGTATGTTATTGTTACAAAAGAGTATACGCATCTAACAAGTAATGCTTTAAAACAATTTATCATAGATAATTCTTCAACATATTTAATAGCATTATTGTTAATTGCATTATTATGTCTATTTGTTGTTTATATATTAGTTAAACCAATTCATCGTCTTGAAACAATTGCTAAACATATTGCAAGAAAGGAATTTGATTATCCTATTAATGTTAATCGACATGATGAATTAGGAAATTTAGCAAGAAGTATTGATACGATGAGTAAAGAATTAGAAAGAACAATTAATGATCTTTACTTTCAGATTGAAAAGGTACAATCTTTAGAAACAATAAGAAAAGAATTTGTTGCTAATTTTACCCATGAAATCAAAACACCTTTAGGAATTATTAATGGATTTAGTGAATTAGTTGAAATAGAACAAGATGAAAAGAAAAGAAATGAATATATTGATATTATTCAAGGAGAAACAAAAAAGATAAATACGTTAGTATTAGCTATGTTAGAATATTCTAAGTTGGAATCAGATAAAATTACATTAAATATAGAAAATATAGATTTATTAGAACTGGTTGATGAATCTATTGATTCTATGATGTATTTATTTAAAAAGAAGAATATTTCTATTGAAACATCATTAGAATCTGTAATTGTTGAGGCAGATCAATTTAAAATTCAAATGGTTATCAGTAACTTTATAAGTAATGCTCTCAGATATACAGATGATAATCAAAAAATTAGTATTTGTTTAAATGAAAATATGTTTTCTATAGAAAATGAAGGAGCATATATACCACAAGAAGATATAGAGAAAATATGGTTGACATTCCATAAAGTAGATAAATCTAGAAATCAAGATGGAACAGGATTAGGTTTAGCTATTTGTAAGTCTGTTTTAGAACTTCATCATTTCTCATATGGAGTTGAGAATACTGAAAAAGGAGTAAAATTCTATTTCTGTTTTGCAGGAAAGAAAAATGATAGTATAACAGAAGAAATCATTTTGCAAGGAGAAGGGTAACTTAGTTATCCTTTTTATTTTTATAAAAAAATAAATTGCTTATTATAAAGTGACAAATAATTTACTTACAGGTCATTATAATGTCATGTGAGGTGAAAGTATGGAACTTACAGTTAGTCAAGGAAAGACATATAAAATCAAGTATCAATTCGTTATTTATACATGTATTATTTCTTTTTTATTTTCTCTTGTAAGAGTAGACACAACCAGTTTACTCTTTACTCTTCCTTTTTTTTATTTATGTTTTGTATGTGGTTATCAAGCATTATTAAGCTATAGTGTTGGAATGATTATAAGTATTTTATTTTTTCAGTTACCTATTGAAATATTTTATATAAGTATGATTAGTTTTTTTATTTTAGAATTCTGCCAATTATTTCAGTCAATGAAAGCAAGTTATATCCCATATTTATTAACTTTAATTGCAGGTATCTATTATGCATATTGTCAGATGAATTTACTAACAACATTACTATTAACAATATTAACTTATACAAATATCATTATTTTTTCATATTTACCTCCTTTATTTATACATTCACAATCACAACTCTTAACACATGAAAGAATGAAGGCATTGTCAGTAGTGATATTGATTTGTATTATGAGTTTATTGCCATATTCAAGAGAAATGACAATGATTTTAATACGTATTTTTATTTTAACTATGATTTATCATCAATGTTTAGATGACTTATTACCCTCTCTTTTTTATATATCTATGTTAATGTTATTGATTGATACAGGATATAAAGATGATATTTTATCTTTGCTAATTCCCTTGTTCTTCTTTTACATGTTTCAATTAAAATCAAAGTGGGCTATTGCTTCTTTATATCTACTATCACATGTCACATTACCTTTTTTTGTTGATTTTTCATATACATATAATGGATTAATTATTGTCACAAGTGCTTTCACTTTTTTACTTATGCCAAGTATTCGTCAGAAGATTATTCTATCTTCATCATATGAAGAAATAACAATAAAACAACAAATTACAAAACAAGTTGAATCATTTTGTCATCTTTTTGAACAAATGACTTCATTATTTAATCAAACTCCAGCCCATAATCATACTCTAGAATACATTGGATATGTTTATGAGGAGATGTGCCATGATTGTGCAAGCTGCGAATCTTGTTTCAATTATCAATATGGACCTAATCGCTTAGTTAAATTAATGAATAAAGGATTAAAGGATAAATATAATGAAGAAGATCTCTCTTTTATTCATAACTATTGTTTAAAACCAGAACAATATATTGAAACATTAAGCTCATTTCAAAAAGATTATTATAAAGTCAATCGTATACAACAAGAATATCAAACAATGAAAAAGGATTTGTATCATCAGTTTTCATTATTAAATGATGTTTTTAATCAATTTTCACAACAAATTCAAATAGGGCATATAGAAGAAAAACATATTTATGAACATTTGTTAGGATATCATTTTCAAATAGCACATTTAAAGAAATATTATGAATCACAATCTACTTATTATATTGAAATAGGAATTTATGAAACAACACGTGAAGAAATAAAAAATGAACTTATACCCATTTTGGAGACTTATCTTAATGAATCATTAGATATTCATGTATTAAAGACACCTATGCATCAATTAGGATATACATATCTTGTTTTAAAACATTGTACAAAATATTACATACAATACGGTATTTCACAATGTTCTAAAGAACCAGTCGCTTGTGGTGATAGCTATACATTGTTTACAATCAATGAAAATCAGTATTTTGCATTAAGTGATGGGATGGGACAAGGACAAAAGGCAAGTGATGATTCTACTTTAACACTAGATGTTATTAAACAGTTAATGATGAATGGTATTTCTTTAAATGATACTATTCAATCAGTAAATGCTTTGTTACGTATTAAAAATCGTAATGATATGTTTACAACTTTAGATATGGTTGAAGTTAATATGGTTTTAGGAACAGCCACATTTATGAAATATGGCTCTTGCCCTACATATATTATTAGAAATCATCAAGTTATTGAGATAGAATCGAAATCATTACCTATAGGTATTATTTCACCTCTAGAAATATCAATTGAAAAAGAAAAACTGGTTTATAACGATATTGTAATAATGATTAGTGATGGATTTACACAACGATTTAAAGAATTTTTAGAGGAAAATGAGTATTTAATTGGAGAGGAACATCCTAAAGATATTGCTCAATTACTAATGCACTTATCATCGGATGAAGAAAAGAATGATGATATGACTATAATTGTTTTAAAACTATGTCAACAATAATCCCAAAATATTGGGATTTTTATTCATTTCTCTGATATAATGATGAATGGAAGTGAGAATATGAAAATAAACGAACAGTTATTAGATAAAAATGCTTATTATGTTATAGGTGTATCTGGAGGATGCGATTCAATGTTTCTTTTAGATACATTAAGAAAAAAGAATTATCACTTATTAGTGGCACATGTGAATTATAACTTGCGACATGATAGTTATGTGGATTATGAACTTGTCAGTGAATATTGTGCTGAATATGGCATTCCATTTTATTATAAAGAATTTCATCATGATGATTATACAGATGGTAATTTCCAAGATCGTGCTCGTACATTACGATATACATTTTATAAAGAAATATATAAATTGTATAAATGCAAAGGAGTTATCTTAGGGCATCATTTAGATGATAATTTAGAAACAATATATATGCAGTTAAAACGTCATAATACTATTCATTATTTAGGTATTAAAGAAGAAAATGAAGTTCAAGATATGAAAGTTGTAAGACCTTTAATGCATTGTTATAAAAAAGATATTCTTGCTTATTGCCAAAATCATGATATTCCTTATCATGATGACTACACAAATTTTGAAACAGATTTTGAAAGAGATAAAGTAAGAAATACGGTTTTAAATAGTTATACAATTCAACAAAAAGATCAACTTTTACAAAGAGCATATCAACATAATATAAGAATTAAAGAGTTAGAGTTTAAAGTTCAATCTTATTACCAACAATATATAGCGGATGGTCAAATTTATTATTATTATATTCCAAAAGAATTAAGAGATATATTTTTATATTTAATTTTAAAAGATGTTATGCATCCTCAATTAATTTCTTATTCTTTAATTAAAGAGATTAAACATCAAATTAATAGTGTTAAGCCTAATATACAAATGAATCTTCCAGTTAATTATCTGTTCATAAAAGAGTATGATAATATCTATATTATTGATAAAGATAAAATAAAGGGATATCATTATGAATTTAATCAATTTGTTTTATTTGGCTGTGAACATTTTCATTTGTTAGAGAATGGACATATCAATGAAGGCGTATACTTATCAAAGGATGATTATCCAATTACTATTCGTACAATGCAAGAAGGCGATAGTATTATGACATCTTCAGGAACAAAAAAGCTTTCGCGTTTATTTATTAACGCAAAGATTCCTGCACTAAAAAGAAAAACATGGCCAGTTGTTTTAAATAAAGATCAAATCATCATTTTAGTTCCTCATATCGCTAAAAACATTGATTATTTAACTACAAAACCTAATGTATTTGTGATAAAATAAAAGAACGATTATAAGGAGTGAATAAAATGCATAAGGATGTTAAACAAATATTATATACACAAGAAGAGATTGCTCAAAAATGTAAAGAGTTAGCTAAACAAATTATGAATGATTATCATGATAAAGATTTGTTGATGGTTGGACTATTAAAAGGATCCGTTCCTTTTTTAGCAGAGCTATCTAAATTTGTGAATCTTGATGTTACATTTGGTTATATGGACGTAAGCAGTTATGAGGGAATAGAATCTAAAGCTATTACAATTAAAACGGACTTAGATCAGGATGTTAAGGGTAAAGATATTTTATTAGTAGAGGATATTTTGGATACAGGTAAAACATTAACAACTGTAAAAGCAATGTTACTTGAAAGAGGTGCTGCTTCTGTTGAGATAGTAACTATGTTAGATAAGAAAGAAGGAAGGACATATCCAATTGAAGCTAAGTATGTGGGATTTGATATTCCTAATGCTTTTGTGGTAGGATTTGGTTTAGACTTTGATGAGAAATATAGAAATTTACCTTATGTAGGTATTTTAAAAGAAGAATGTTATTTATAGTATAAAGGAGAATTTATGAACGATAAAAATAAAAGTTTATTCAAAGCGATAATGCCTTGGCTTGTTGTTCTATTGTTGTTAGGGTCATTAATTCCATTATTAAGCCCAGGACAATCAACAGAAGTGAATTATAATGAATTCATGATTATTTTAGACAAACAAAAAGTAACTGAAATGAAAGTAACACCAGGGACTTATGTAACAAGTATACAAGGGAAGTACACAAAAACAGAAAAAGGAAAAGAAACAACATATACTTTTAAAACAAATGTTTTAAAAACAGATGAAGAATTAAATTCATTAATGCAGTTATTAGAAGATAAAAATATCAAAGTGACTGTTTTAGATGAAAGAAAAGAATCTATGTTAATGAATACAATCATGACATTACTTCCATATGTTCTTATCTTTGGAGCAATGATATTTGTTGTGAGAAGTATAGGCGGTGCTGGTGGAGGTGCCAATGCAAAAGCCTTTGATTTTGGTAATTCACGTGCTAAATTAGAAAAAGATAGCAAGACAAGATTTACGGATGTTGCAGGGGCTGATGAAGAAAAAGAAGAATTAACAGAGCTTGTTGAATTCTTAAAAAATCCTAGAAAGTTTGTAAATATGGGTGCTAAAATTCCTAGAGGTGTTTTATTAGTAGGACCTCCAGGTACAGGTAAAACATTACTTGCAAGAGCAGTTGCTGGAGAAGCTAATGTTCCTTTCTACTCAATATCTGGTTCAGAGTTTGTAGAAATGTTTGTTGGTGTTGGTGCTGGTCGTGTAAGAGATATGTTTAAAAAGGCAAAACAGAATGCACCATGTATTATTTTTATAGATGAAATTGATGCTGTTGGACGTCAAAGAGGAACAGGTGTTGGTGGTGGTCACGATGAACGTGAACAAACATTAAACCAATTATTAGTAGAAATGGATGGTTTTAGTGGAAATGAAGGTATTATTATCTTAGCCGCAACAAACCGTGCAGATGTTTTAGATCCTGCATTATTAAGACCAGGACGTTTTGACAGACAAATTCAAGTTGCGAATCCTGATAAGAAAGCAAGAGCAGAAATTTTAAGAGTTCATGCTAGAAATAAAAAGTTTGCTCCTGATGTAAATTTTGATAATGTTGCTCAACGTACTCCTGGTTTCTCAGGTGCTGAGTTAGCAAACGTATTGAATGAAGCAGCTTTACTTGCTGTTAGACAAGGACATCAACTCATTACACTTGATGATGTTGACGAAGCGATAGACCGTGTTATCGGTGGACCAGCTAAGAAGTCTCGTAAATATACTGAAAAAGAAAGAACACTTGTTGCTTATCACGAAGCTGGACATGCGATTATTGGTTTAACTTTAGAGGATGCCAATAAAGTTCAAAAGGTAACAATTATTCCTAGAGGGCAAGCTGGTGGTTATAATTTAATGACACCTAAAGAAGAAACATATTTCCAAACAAAATCACAGTTAATGGCTAGTATTACAGGATTTATGGGAGGAAGAGTTGCTGAAGAAGTTTTCTTTGGTGATGTAACATCTGGTGCTCATAATGATATTGAACAAGCAACACGTATTGCAAGATTGATGGTTACAGAGTTAGGTATGTCAGATTTAGGGCCTATTAAATATGCTTCTGGTGAAGATGCTGTTTTCTTAGGTAGAGATTATAGTTCTACAAATAACAGCCATTCTGGACAAATTGCTTTTGAAATTGATCAACAAGTTCGAAAAATTATTGATGAATGTTATAGCGAATGTACAAAGATTATTAAAGAACAAAAGGATAAATTAGAAGTCATTGCTAAAGCATTGTTAGAATATGAAACATTAAATAATGAACAGATAGAATCATTATTCCATACAGGAAAAATGTTAGAAGTTCATGATGGTAATGTTGGAGATGATCATAATGATCAAACTCCGCCAACATCATTTGTTGACTTCAATGATGATTTATTAGATGAAATGAAATAAGCGCTATGCGCTTTTTTCGCATAAGGAGAGAGAATATGCAAAGAAGTACAATGAGTAAAATTTTAGTGTTTATCATTATATTAAGTATGGTTATACCATTATTAAGTTATTTTGCATTTGGAGGTTAGATAATGAATGATTATTTAGTAAGAGGAATAGTGCCTTCTAAGAACTGTCGTGTATTTGCTTGCCAGACAACAGAATTATTAGAAGTTGCAAGACAAAAGCATGGGTTATGGCCTACAGCATCTGCTGCATTAGGACGTATGATGTCAGCAACATTAATGTTGGCAGCAATGAATAAAAATCATGAGAAAATGACTGTTACAATTAATGGCAATGGGCCTATTGGCACAATGATCGCAACAACAAATAGTGATGGAAAAATCAAAGCTTTTGTTGCTAATCCAGAAGTTCATTATACATATAATGAAACAGGGAAGTTAGCTGTTGGTGTTGCTGTTGGAAGAGAAGGGACTCTACAGGTTATTAAGGATATGGGGTTGAAAGAGCCTTTTGTTGGAACAGTTCCGTTGCAAAGTGGAGAAATTGGTGATGATTTTTCTTATTATTTCATGGTCTCAGAACAAACACCTTCTGTTGTTTCTGTAGGTGTATTGGTTAATGATACGAATGAGATATTATCTAGTGGTGGTTTTATTATTCAATTATTACCAGAAGCTACAGAGGAAGATATTGTTTATATAGAAGATAAAATGAAAGACTTTCCACCTGTATCATCATTGATTCATGATGGAAAGAGTCCTGAAGATATTTTATCAATGTTATTTGATGATGTCGAAATTTTGGATAAACAGGATTTATCTTTTGAATGTGATTGTTCAAAAGAACAAATGAAGTCTGCACTTATGACGGTAGGTAAGACAGAGATTCAATCTATGATAGATGAAGATCATGGTTGTGAAATGACTTGTCATTTTTGTAATAGTCGATATCAATTTAGTGAAGATGAATTAAAAGATTTATTAAATGAATTGGATAAATAAAGAAAATGAAGATAAGTGTTGATAGCTTATCTTCATTTCTTTGGGTTTACCAATATTAGGAATATAACTAATCGATAACTTACATCTATTTTAATGGGGAGGAAAAATAGAGGGGAAAGTGTAAGTTATCTGTATATATCATTGACAATATGAAATATTTTATACATAAAAAAATAAAAAAGAATGATTTTATTTCATTCTTTTTTATAAAGAAAGGGAAAAGACGAAAAAATTTCGTATGATATGATGTTTCCATCACATATATAAATATATCAAATCATTATCTTTGTTTTATCAAAAAATTATGTTATATTATGTCATGGTGAAAGTAATGAAGATAGGAAATGTAGAAATTAAAAATAGAATAATAATGGCACCTATGGCTGGAATAACAAATGTGGCATTTCGTAAAATAATTAAAGAGTTTGGAGCAGGATTGGTTGTTAGCGAAATGGTAAGTGATAAAGCACTATGCTATGGTAATAAAAAAACAATTGAAATGTTGAATATTGATGATGATGAACATCCTATAAGTATTCAAATATTTGGTGGAGATGTGGAGTCAATGGTAACAGCTGCAAAATTTGTAGATGAACATTCTAACTGTGATATTATTGATATTAATATGGGGTGTCCAGTACAAAAGGTTTTAAAGGCACATGCAGGTAGTTATTTATTACAATATCCATCCCTAGTTTATGACATTGTTAGCCATGTTGTTGAGGCAGTAAAGAAACCAGTAACTGTTAAAATAAGAATAGGATATGATTTTGATTCTATTAATTGTGTGGAAATTGCTCAGTTGATTGAAAAGGCTGGAGCCAGTGCTATTGCAGTTCATGGAAGAACACGTTCACAAATGTATGAAGGACATGCTGATTGGAATTATATTAAACAAGTTAAAGAAGCTGTTTCTATACCTGTTATTGGAAATGGAGATATACGAACTGTTTATGATGCTAAACGTATGTTAGATGAAACAGGGTGTGATGCTGTTATGATAGGACGTGCTGCTTTAGGAAATCCATGGCTTATAAAACAGACAGTTGAATATATAGAACATGGTATTTTATTGGACGAACCATCAACAGATGAAAAAATTGATCAATGTCTTCAACATGCTGAAAGATTATTACGTGTAGAAGGTGAAAAAAGTGCCATTAGACAAATGAGAGGACATGCTCCTTGGTATATAAAAGGATTAAAATCTGCATCACAAGTTAAAAATTGTTTATCTAAAGTAAACACATATCAAGAATTAGAACAGATTCTAGAAGCATATCGTGTTTATCTTCATACTGGTGATAAAGAGTCATTTATAAGACAAGTGAAGTAGACTATTATATAAAGAAATAAACCCTGATTTATTATCAGAGTTTATTTCTTTTATCAGAGTGTTGACAAAGTTCAATACTCTTTTCTTTTTCTAAAATATATTGTATAATGAGACTGCGAGATAGAACTTTATTCTAACCAAATAAAAATTACTTGCTATCTCGTTTTTT
>JAETUM010000037.1 GCA_021768625.1 Candidatus Stoquefichus sp.
ATTGGTGATGTATTAACTAAAGCTGGTGTAGATGCAGCTGGTGCTGGTACATTCGCTGGTATCTCAACAGGATACACAGGTGCAACAGGATTATTCACAGGATTAATCGTAGGTATCTTAGGTATGGAAATTTACTGTGCATTCCGTAAAATGGATGCATTAAAAATCAAAATGCCAGAACAAGTACCACCAGGAGTTGCACGTGCATTCGAAGTATTAGTACCAACAGTATTAGTATTAGTTATTATGTCAACAATTGGATGGTTATCAACAACATTATTAGGATTACCATTAAATGACTTAATCTCAACTTATGTACAAGAACCATTAAAAGCAATTATTGGTGCTAATATCTTTGCGGTTATGATTTTATATGTAATCATCATGTTATTCTGGTGCGTTGGTATTCATGGAAACAACATGGTATCTGCAGTTAAAGAATCAATCTTTACTCCAATGATCGTTGAAAACATGGATGCATTCGCTAAAGGTAAAGATGCTCCAAATACATTAAATATTACAATGATGCAAATGTTTGCTGAATGGGGAGGATCTGGTGTTACTTTAGCATTAGTTATCGCAATCTTCATCTTCGGTAAACGTGAAGACAACAGAGCAATCGCTACATTATCAGTAGTACCTGGAATGTTCAATATCAATGAAACAGTTACATTTGGTATTCCATTAGTATTGAACCCAATCTTAGATATTCCATTTATCTTAGCACCAGTTGTTACTGTATTAGTTGGTTATATCTTAACATTAATTGGATTCTGTCCAAAAGTAGTTGTACAAGCTCCTTGGACTTGTCCACCAATCTTATTTGGATTCTTAGCTACAGGTGGAAATATTATGGGTGCAATTTCACAATTAATCGTATTCGTAATCGCTGTAGTTATCTATGTTCCATTCTTATTAGCTTACGAAAAATATCAAAACAAACAATCTGCTGAAGCTTAATAAGATTGAAAAAGATTATACTATAAGAGATGGCTTAGCCATCTCTTTTCTTTTGTGAGATAATAGTGTGATTTTCATTGTCAATTAGAGATGAATTGTGTATAATAGAAAAGAAAGCGAGGCAGTTATGGAAAAGAAATTTAATATTGAACTGAATTTTGCTGTATTTGTATTTTTAGCAGCTTATATATTGTATACAGCTTATTTATTTATAATGAAGTCTAATGATGCAGTTATTGTTTTATGTGGTGGAATTATTTTTCTTTTATTCTTTTATGGATTTAGACCATATCAATATGTTGTTGATAAAAAATCAGTAACTATTAAATATCGTCTTTGGAAAAATAAAGAAATTGATTTAATGGAATGTGAAACAATTTGTGATCCTGTTGAAAGATTTAGTGAAATCGTAAGAAGACCACATGCTATAGAAATTTATACTTCAAAAAGAAAACGTTATCCTTTCTTTCCAAAGGAAAGAGTGGAATTTGTAGAATCTGTTATGAGAGCTAATAAACGTATTCATTGTACTGTAAAAGATTATACAGATGTTCATAGAAAATTAGAGAAGAAGCTTAGAAAAGAAAAAAGAAAAGCAGAAAGACAGGCTGCACAAGATAGGGAATCAAAATAATCATTGATTCTTTTTGTTTAAAAGTGATATATTGATGATTTACTAATATATGTATAATTCATTTGTTGAATAAATATATTAAATATAGTTGTAGATATATGAGAATGATGTTTTTCATGGACAGGGAGGAAATAGTTGAATGAATATAAATGAATTACTTGAAGATTATGGATGCTTAACATTTAGTGACGATGTGATGAAAGAACGTATTCCTAAATCAATTTATAAGGCTTTTCATGAATCTTTAGATAAAGGGGAACCTTTAGCAAAAGAAACAGCTACTGTTATTGCTAATGCTATGAAAATTTGGGCTGTAGAACATGGAGCAACTCACTTTACACATTGGTTTATGCCAATGACAGGTTTAACTGCAGAAAAACATGATGCATTTTTGGAACCAGATGGAAATAAAGCAGTTTTAGAGTTTAGTGGAAAAACATTGAGAAAAGGAGAGCCAGATGCATCATCATTCCCTTCAGGTGGTTTGCGTGCGACTTTTGAAGCAAGAGGTTATACAGCATGGGACTGTACATCACCAGCATTTGTTAAAGATGGTAGTTTATATATACCAACATTATTCTGTTCATACACAGGTGAAGCATTGGATAAAAAGACGCCATTGTTGAAATCTGTTGATGCCTTGTCAAGAGCTTCTTGTCGTTTATTACCTTTGTTAGGATTAGAAGGTGTTACACATGTGTCTGCATCTGTAGGAAGTGAACAAGAATACTTTTTGGTTGCTGACGAGTTCTATCAAAAACGTATGGATTTAAAATTAACTGGGCGTACTTTATATGGAGCTAGAGCACCAAAAGGACAAGAGTTAGAGGATCATTATTTTGGTTCTATTAAACGTAAAGTTGCTGCTTTTATGAAAGATTTAGATAATGAGTTATGGAAATATGGTATTCCATCAAAAACAAAACATAATGAAGCAGCTCCTGCACAACATGAAGTTGCTTGTGTTTATAGAAATGTAAATATTACAAGTGATAATAATCATCTATTAATGCAGCTGATGCAAGATATTGCGAAAAGACATGGATTAAGATGTTTATTACATGAAAAGCCATTTGAGGGTGTTAATGGATCTGGTAAGCATAACAATTGGTCTGTTGTTACAAATACTGGAATTAATTTGTTTGATCCTGGTCAAAGACCTGAAAGGAATTTGCCATTTTTGGCTGCATTAGCATGTACAATTAAAGCAGTTGATGAATATGCTGATTTATTACGTATGTCGACTGCATCTGCTGGAAATGATCACAGATTAGGAGCGAATGAAGCTCCACCAGCTATTATCTCTATGTTCTTAGGTGAAGAGTTAGATAAAGTTATTAATGCTATTATTGATGGAAAAGAATTAGAGGAAATTACAACAGGAAGATTCCAAACTGGTGTATCTGTTGTTCCTGATTTTTCTAAAGATAATACAGATAGAAATAGAACATCACCATTTGCATTTACAGGTAATAAATTTGAATTTAGAGCAGTAGGATCAGCTCAATCTATTGCAGGACCAAATACAATTTTAAATACTATTTTAGCAGAAGAAATGGAACAAATGGCTAAGGCTATTGAAGGTGGAAAAAAACCATTAGAAGTTATTAAAGAGTTTTTAACAAATCATAGACGTATTATCTTTAATGGAGATGGATATTCTGCTGAGTGGGAAAAGGAAGCTGAAAGAAGAGGTCTATTAAACAATAAAAATACTGTTGATGCAATGAAATGTTTGAAGGATGAAAAGAATATTGAAATGTTAGATAGACAGGGAGTTTATTCTAAGGTGGAATTAGCTTCTCGATATGAAATTTTATTAGAAAACTATAATAAGGCTATAAGAGTGGAAGCATTGACTGCGTTAAAGATGGCAAGAAATGAAATTTATCCAGCTGCTTTACATTATTTAAGAGATATTACAAAAACTGCTTTAGATGTGAAAGCAACAGGTGTTGATAATGCATTTATGGTTGAAGATGTTAAAGAATTATCAGAATTATTGTCAGTAATGAAGGAACAGATGAAAGTGTTAGAAAAAGAAATTGATAATATTTCTATTTGTGAATGTGATGTTATGGGACAGGCACTTTTATGGAGAGACAAGGTTTTTGTATCAATGAATACTTTGAGAAAAACAGTTGACATTATTGAAACAAAAGTAGATGAAGATTATTGGCCAATACCAAGTTATGTAGATTTATTATTTGGAATTTAACAAAATGAAGTGGTTATGCCACTTCTTTTTTTGTAAATATATGATATAATTATACGAAAGAGGTGGTTGTATGAAAACAAGATTGTATAAACCAACAGATTTAATGGTTGTTGTTAAACTATTTTATGAAAATGTTCACCATGTATGTGTCAACGACTATACTTTAGAACAATTAGATGCATGGGCACCTTTAGAGCCAGATTTATATCGTTGGAAAGCATCACTCAATAAAAATCATACGCTGGTTGTAGAGGAAGATGATGAGATTATTGGCTTTGGCGATATGGGGGAAACAGGATATATAGATAGACTTTATGTAAGAAAAGATTGTTTACATAAAGGCGTTGCAACCCTTATTTTGAACCAATTGGAGAAATATGCAAAAACAAAAGGAATTGTGTTTATGAATACAGCTGCATCTATTACTGCAAAACCTTTTTTTGAAAAACATGGGTTTGTTGTTTTGAACGAACAAGTTGTAGAAAGAAAAGGTGTGAGATTAAAACGTTATCTTATGGAAAAGAAACTATAATGTTTCTTTTTTTATTATATAGATAATGGATAAAGCAATGAAAGCAGCTAAAGTATCAATACAAACATCTGTTACTTGTCCAGCTCTTCCATTAATGAATAATTGATGTATTTCATCACTACAAGCATATAAAAATGTGTTCATAATTGAAAATAAATATATCTTTTTATAAGATAATTGACAATGCGAAAAGGAATAATAAAAAGAACATAATAATAATGCATATTCGCACATATGTGCTATTTTTCTAATCGTGAAATGAAGAGTATCAAACGGTAAAAAGAAAAATATATGATGTATATATTGGGTTATTTTGAGGCTAAATCCTGATGAGTATGTACCTGTCTGATTGGAAAATATAAATATAATAATCATAAGAATAATAGTTGGAATAAAGTATTTTATTTTTTGCATAGTATACCTCACTTTTATTTATTATAAAAGAACTTGTCGTTAACGACAAGTTCTCATTAATCAGATAAATCTTCACCATTAGTAGCAATAACTTTTTTATACCAATAGAAAGAATCTTTTCTATATCTATCTAATGTCTTTAAATCAAATTCTTCTCTATCTACATAGATAAAGCCATATCTCTTAACCATACCTTCATGTGTTGAAATAAGGTCAATAGCAGACCAAGGACAATATCCCATCATTTCAGCACCATCAGTAATCGCTAATTGAATTTGTTCAATATGCTTTCTAAGATATTCGATACGATATGGATCATGAACCTTACCATCTTCTGTTAATTTATCATAAGCTCCAAGACCATTTTCAGTGACAATCATTGGTAATCTATATCTTGAATACATTTCACGAATAGTTGCTCTAAATCCCATAGGGTCAATTTCCCATCCAAAATCAGTATGAGGCAAATTAGGATTAGCAGCACCTAAATAGACTTCACTTTCCATTCTTGTTTTTTGTTGGTCATGCCCAAAAGTCTCAGGGGCATCTTGACCACACCATTGAACAGTTGCTGTAGAGTAATAATTAAATCCAATAAAATCTGGATGACCATTCTTTAAGATTTCCATGTCTCCTTCTTCGATAGTAGGAGTTGCATTTCTTTTTTCCATAAATGCCCATGCTAAATTGTTATAAACACCATAAACAGCCATGTCTAAATATAACCAGTTTCTAATAGCATTTAAATTTTGTGCAGCCAATTGATCTTCAGGTTTACAACTTGCAGGATATGCTAATGAAATATTAGGAGCAGGTCCTATCTTTCCACCTTCAACCATTTCATGACATAAAGCCATCGCTTTTGCTTGAGCAACTAACATATGGTGATTTTGTTGATATAAACTCTTATATTTTTCTGGTCCAGTTAGAGTTGTTGTTCCAATTATATCACCAGATAAAATTAAAACATTTTGTTCATTGATAGTTAACCAATATTTAACTCTATCACCAAAGTTTTCAAACATAACTTTTGCAAAGTTAACAAACCAATCAATAGATTCTCTTTTTTCCCAACCACCTTTTTCCTCTAATGCTTGAGGCATATCAAAGTGGAACATAGTTACTAAAGGTTCAATGTTATATTTTAAACATTCATTAATAACATTATTATAAAATTCAATTCCTTTAGGATTCACTTCACCAATTCCTTGAGGTAAAATTCTAGACCAAGAAATAGAAAAACGATAAGTTTTAAATCCCATCTCAGCAAACAAAGCAATATCTTCTTTATAACGGTGATAATGATCAGCACAAACAGTTAAATCGGATGTTCCTTCAGGAACAACTTTCACATCTTGAACTGATGGTCCTTTCCCTTCACTTAAATTAGCACCCTCTACTTGATAAGCAGAAGTACTTGCTCCCCATAAGAAATCTTGAGGAAATGGTTTTAATTTTTTATGTATCATCTTATACATCCTCCTTATGTTTATTATTATATATATTTAAAATAAAAATCATTGTTTTTTCCAAAAAATGAAAAATAATAAAGACTTGTCTATATGACAAGTCTTGTATAATTAATCAGATAAATCTTCACCATTAGTAGCAATAACTTTTTTATACCAATAGAAAGAATCTTTTCTATATCTATCTAATGTCTTTAAATCAAATTCTTCTCTATCTACATAAATGAAACCATATCTCTTAACCATACCTTCATGTGTTGAAATAAGATCAATAGCAGACCAAGGACAATATCCCATCATTTCAGCACCATCAGTAATCGCTAATTGAACTTGTTCAATGTGATCACGTAGATATTTAATTCTATATTGATCATGAACCTTACCATCTTCTGTTAATTTATCATAAGCTCCAAGACCATTTTCAGTAACAACCATTGGTAATCTATATCTTGAATACATTTCACGAATAGTTGCTCTAAATCCCATAGGGTCAATTTCCCATCCAAATTCAGTTGTTGGTAAATAAGGGTTTTTATATCCTCTATAGAATCCAGCTTCACCTCTTGCTGTTTGTTGGTCAGCACCAGGATCTAATTCTTCAGTTCCATCGCTTGCTTCAACAGTTGCTGTATTGTAATAGTTAAATCCAATAAAGTCAGGATGTCCATTTTTTAAAGCTTCTTCATCTCCAGGAGCAAATTCAGGACAAGCATCATTTTCTTCTAAATATGCCCATACAAGATTATTATAAACTCCATAAACAGCCATATCTAAATATAACCAGTTTCTAATTGCATTATAATTTTGAGCAGCTAATTGATCCTCAGGTTTACAACTTGCTGGATAGACTAATGAAATATTAGGAGCAGGTCCAATTTTAGCGTTTGGTAACATCTCATGACATAAAGCCATTGCTTTTGCTTGAGCAACTAACATATGATGATTTTGTTGATAAGTTTCTTTTAAAACATTTGTACATCCTTCAGGGATATGTAATGTTCCAATAACAGGACCAACTAAAGTTAACATATTTTGTTCATTGATAGTTAACCAATATTTAACTCTATCACCAAAGTTTTCAAACATAACTTTTGCAAAGTTAACAAACCAATCAACAGATTCTCTATTACCCCATGATCCTTTTTCATCTAAAGCAGCAGGCATATCAAAGTGGAACATAGTTACTAATGGTTCAATGTTATATTTTAAGCATTCGTTAATAACATTGTTATAGTATTCAATACCTTTAGGATTGATTTCTCCAGTTCCTTGAGGAATAATTCTAGACCAAGAAATAGAGAAACGATAAGTTTTAAATCCCATTTCAGCCATTAAAGCAATATCTTCTTTATAACGGTGATATTGGTCTGCGCAAACAGTTAAATCAGATGTTCCTTCAGGAACAACTTTCACATCTTGGCAAGATGGTCCTTTACCATCTTCTAAATTAGCACCTTCTACTTGATAAGCAGAAGTACTTGCTCCCCATAAGAAATCTTGAGGAAATGGTTTTAATTTTTTGTGTAACATCTTCATTCTCCTTTATCATAATATTTATACATATATTATAATATAAAATGATATAAAATTTTATGAATTTCATATTATGAAAAATATGTGCAAAATAAAAAAGATTAAACATAAGTCTAATCTTTTTTTGATTTTATTCTTCTGAAATTGCTTCTACAGGGCAAGTCCCCACACAAGCTAGGCATGAAATGCATGTATCAGAATCGCAAGTAGCTTTTCCTTCGTCATTGAAGTCTAAAGCACCAACAGGACAAGTTCCTACACAAGCACCACAACCAATACAAGTATCTTGATCAACTTTTACTGCCATAATAATTCCTCCTATCATCTATACATTAGTATATCATAAAATATAAAAAAGTGTTATAAAATATTTGATTTAATCAAAATAGTTTAAATATTCATTTGTAAAGTTTCCCACTTTTCTAAAAGTTCCTCTAATTGTTGATTAGCATCATCAAGTTGTTTAATAATTTTATTGTATTCTTGATAATCATTTAATATATTTTCTTGATGAATAAGTTGATTATATTCTTCTATTGTTTTTTCTAAATCAGAAATCTGATTTTCTAACTTTTTAATTTGATTTTGTTGTTTTCTTAATTCTGATTGGTTTTTCTTTTCTTCTTGATAAGAAATATTTTTTATTTTTTCACTACGAACCTCTGTCTTTGCTTCTATATAATCATCATAATTACCATAATGTGTAATTGCCTGATGACTTTGCATTTCTACAATTTTCGTTGCAAGCTTATTAATAAAATAACGATCATGACTAATAAATAAAATTGTTCCTTCAAAAGATAAAAGAGCGTCTTCTAAAACTTCTTTTGACTCAATATCTAAATGGTTAGTAGGTTCATCTAATATAAGGAAATTAGATTGTCCTAACAATAATTTCATTAAAACAACTCTTCCTCTTTCACCACCAGATAACATATCTATACTCTTAAAAACATCATCCCCTTTAAATTGAAAAGAAGCACAAGCATTACGTATTTGTGTATTATTCATTTGAGGATATGTATCACTAATTTCTTGAAAGATTGTTTTATAAGATGAAAGTGAAGTATGTTCTTGGTCATAATAACCCATCATAACTTTACTTCCTAATTTGACTTTTCCTTCTTTAGGTGTTAATTGATTTAATAAAATATGGAATAAAGTTGTTTTGCCAATACCATTGGGACCAATCAAAGCAACTCTTTCTTGTTTTTTAACTTCAAAGTGAATATTATCAAACAAAGGTTGATCAAAAGCCATAGCAAGATTTTTGACTTTTAAAACATCATAACCCGATTCAACCATCGGTTGAAATTGAATACGTATAGCTTGAGGTAAACTATCTGGTTTATCCACTTTTACCATTTTCTCTAAAGCTTTTTCTTTACTTTCAGCACGTTTAACTTGTTTTTCTCTACCATATGATTTCAACAAATCAATACTATCTTGCATTCTTTTAATTTCTTTTTGATTATTAACATAATGTTTTAATTCGATATCTCGATTATGTTTTTTGATTTCAGCATATTGTTGGTAAGAACACTTATATGTTGTTGATTTACCATTTTCAATTTCTATAATTTGATTTGTTACTTGATCAATAAAATATCTATCATGTGAAACCATAATAATAGCATGAGGATAACCCTTTAAATAGTTCTCCAACCATTCAATAGATTCAACATCAAGATGGTTTGTTGGTTCATCCAACAATAATAAATGAGGTCTCAATAATAATAAACGTCCTAAAGAAACACGTGTTTTTTGACCACCTGATAAAATACCAATATTCATATCCCATGTGTCCTCAGGAAAACCTAATCCCTTAAGAACTCCTTTGATTTGACTTTGATAAGTATAACCACCATCTCTTTCAAATTCATAAGATAATTGATCATATTCTTTCATAATAGCATCTAAATCTTGTTCAGTAGCCATACGTTCTTCTAATTCATGAATACGTTTTTCTTTTTGAATAAGTGGTTGAAAAACATCTAATAAAGCATCATAAATATTAAGAGTAGGATCAATAGTATTATGTTGAGATAAATATCCTAAAGTGATATCTTTAGATTTAAAAATATCACCACTATCATAGCTTTCTTCATCACAAAGAATACGCAATAGAGTTGTTTTTCCAGCACCATTAACGCCAATAATGGCTATCTTATCATGATTTTCAATTTTAAATGTAATATCTTTAAGTAATTCATTTCCTTGAAATGACTTCTTTAAAGATGAACATGCAAGTATCATATCTATCACCGCTTGTTATTGTATCATATTGTATGAAATTATGAAATGCTAAATCATGTTATAAAAAAAGTTATTTCTTATAACTTTTGAATATAAGAAATAACATCTTTTAAAGATTCAAGAACAGCTTCTGTTTTATCAATATATTCTTGTTGTGGATATTTTAAATCTGGAATACAAATAACAGGAATACCCGCATCATAAGCTGCTTGAATACCAGCTTCACTATCTTCTAAAACAAGAGCTTCATTTGTTTGAATATTGAGTTTTTCGCATGCTTTTAAGAAAATATCTGGAAAAGGTTTCCCTCTTTTCACTTCTTTTCCATAGACAGTATCATCAAAGTAATGGGAAATATGATGTGCTTTTAATAGGGTTTCAGCACGTTCCTGATGGCTAGAGGAAGCAATAATTGTTTGATAATTGTTTTCTTTAAGATAATGTAAAAGTTCAAGTAATCCTTTTTTTAGTTGAACACCTTCATTTTCTATAAAGTCATATTCTAATTGGTGAAAATATTCAAGTTGTTCTTGAACATCATAATTAAGATGATACTTTTCATTAATAAACTCTAATGAAGCCATTAATGGTTTACCTGGATAATCCTTAATATATTCATCTAATGTAAAGGAATATCCATACTTATTAAGAATTGCTTTATAACATTTATAAGAAATTTTCTCACTATCTATCATTAGCCCATCCATATCAAATATAATTGCTTTTATCATTTTGTTCACACTCCTATTAATAGATTACATGAAGATAAATAGAAAATAAAGAAAAATAAAATATTTGAAAAAAATAGATAATGAATGATATGATTTTAATGAAAAAAGAAGAAAAAATTGGTATGATGATAAAAATGGAGGAAATCATGAAACAAATCAAGTTTATTATAATCATCTTTGTTATAATTATAAGTATTATTCCTATAGAAGTTTATGGAGTTAAGTTTCATACTGGTTATAGCCCTTTAGAATATAAGCCTGAAAAAAGACAAGAAGAATTATTAAGAAGTCGTGCTTATAGAAGACCTCGATATGATCCAAGAGATGAGGGTATGATAACGTCTATTAAAGATCAAGGAGAAACAGAAGCTTGTTGGGCATTTTCAACAATAGCTATGGCAGAGGCTAATTTATTGAAGCAATCTCTTGTGGATAAGAATGTTGATTTATCTGAACATCATTTATCATATTTTATGTATCATTCATCAAATGATCCATTAAATAATACATTAGGAGATCAAACGGTTCTTAAAAATCATTTGAATTATTTAAATGCTGGAGGAAATTATTACTTTTCTTTTCAATTTCTATCTGGTTTTAGTGGGTTAGTGAACGAAGAAACAGTTTCATCTATACCATATACATATAAAGAAGCACAAACAATAGATAATAGTTTACAATTTAACCATAATAGTTATACATTAAAAAACACCTATTATAGTATATATGATATTGAAACAATAAAAGATTTTATTGAAAGATATGGAGCAGTAGGGATGAGTTATCAGTATGTGAATGATACACAAACGATGAATTTTGAACATAATGCTATTTATAATCCAGATGGAGATGTAGATATGGCTAATCATTCAGTAACCATTGTTGGTTGGGATGATGATTACGATAAGAACAATTTTACAATTTCACCTCAACATAATGGAGCATGGTTAATTAAAAACTCATGGGGAGAGATAGGTAGCGAATCTGGTTACTTTTGGATGTCTTATGAAGAACCATCAATTACTGATGTCGTTGCTGCTGAATTTGAGAAGGCAAAATATGATTATAATTATCATTATGATGGAAATTTGAGTCCAACATATATTTCTATTGAAGATGAATTGACATATGCAAATGTTTATCAAGTTAAGGGTAATGATTTAGGATATGATGAATTATTGAAAGCTGTTCAAATTGCTGTACAGTCAACAGATACAGCATATTCTATTCAGATATATCGAAATATAAAATATGGCGAAGATCCGACAAGTGGAACATTAGTCAATCAACAGCCTATAAAAGGAAAAACAACATATTCAGGGCTATATACTATCGAATTAGAAGAACCTATAACATTAGCACAAGGTGATTATTATTCTATTGTTGTGACACTTAAGAAGCCTCATCATGCTGTCAAAATGTTTGTAGAAAAATATCAAGATTCCTATTGGGTAGAATTAAAATCAGGAATGAAAGAAAATCAAAGCTTTTACTATGATGATGGAAAGTGGAATGATTTAAGCTATGAAAATATAACTGCTAGAATTAAAGGATTAACAGTTAATGCTAAAACAAAGTCAGCCTTTCAAATTTCTTTACCGGATACACAATCAATGACTATTGGACAAATGCAAAAGATGAATATTGATATTCCATCACAGATAACTCATTCAAAGTTAACTTGGCAATCAAGCCAACCAGATGTTGTATCAGTTGATGATAATGGATATATAAAAGCAGTATCATTGGGAGAAGCAGTTATCACTGTAACAACTGAGTATGGTTCAACAGCTTCTTGCCTTGTTAAAGTGAGTGATAATAAAAGTACAAATCATTCAAATGATTCCACAAAATATGTAATAAAGCAAAAGACAAAGAACAATGTACAAAGAACAACTCAAAACATTGTTGAAACATTTGATACTTATGAAATAGAAAGATATATTTTTTTAATGTGCATTGGATTGGGTGGTTTCTTTCTTTATATAGATAAACAAAAATATCTTTATAAAAAATAAGAACATTTTATTGATTGTTTATACATGTTCTTGTATAATTGTATACAATAGTAAAAGGGGGAAATAAAATGAATTTAGCTTATAAAATATTAAGTTCTCATTTAAAAGAAGGAAAACTTATTCCAGGAGAACAAATTTGTATTCAAATAGATCAAACTTTAACACAGGACTCAACTGGAACAATGGCTTATTTACAGTTAGAAGCTATGGAAGTTGGACATGTGGCTGTCGAAAAGGCAGTGGCTTATATAGATCATAATATGTTACAAACAGGATTTGAAAACATGGATGATCATGAATTTATTAGAAGTGTAGCAAGAAAACATGGAATTACATTTTCTAAACCAGGGAATGGGGTTTGTCATCAATTACAATTAGAAAACTTTTCTAAACCTGGAAAGACGTTAGTAGGAAGTGATTCACATACTCCAACATGTGGTGCAATGGGGATGATTGCAATTGGAGCTGGTGGATTAGATGTTGCAGTAGCTATGGCAACAGGAAAATATTATTTACAATGTCCATCTGTCATTCAAGTGAATTTAACTGGAAAAAAAGCACCATGGGTAAGTGCGAAAGATATTATTTTAAAAGTATTACAAGAATTAAGTGTTAAAGGTGGAGTGAATAAAATTGTTGAATATACTGGAGAAGGTGTTCAATCTCTATCCTTAACAGATCGTGCAACAATTTGTAATATGGGTGCAGAGTTAGGTGCAACTTGTTCATTATTTGCAACTGATGAAAGAACAAAAGAATATTTAAAACAACAAGGTAGAGAAGAAGATTATGTTGAAATGAAGCCTGATGAAGATGCAACATATGATCAAAGATTAGATATAGATATGTCTACATTAGAGCCAATGGTTGCTAAACCTCATAGTCCAGATGCAGTTGTTTCTGTTAAAGAACTAGAGGGTATGCATATTAATCAGGTTGTCATTGGATCATGTACAAACTCATCATTTGCAGATATGATGAGAGCAGCTAAAATCTTAAAAGGAAGGAAAGTGGCAGAACATGTTTCATTAGTTATAGCACCAGGATCATCAAGTATCTTAGCTATGCTTTCACAAAATGGAGCATTGGCTGATATGATTCATGCTGGAGCGAGAATTCTTGAATGTGGATGTGGTCCATGTATAGGAATGGGACAAGCACCATTATCAAAAGGAATCTCTTTAAGAACAATTAATCGTAATTTCAAAGGACGTTCTGGAACAAACGATGCAGGTGTTTACTTAGTTTCTCCTGAAATTGCTGCTTTATCAGCTATTAAGGGATGTTTATCTTGTGAATTTGAAGATGATATGTATTTAGATGAAGTACCAAGTACACCATTTATTAAAAACGAAAATTTCTTTATTAATGAATATGATCCTGAAACAGAAGTATATATGGGACCTAATATTAAACCAGTACCTAGAGGAGAAAAATTAACAAATGAATTAAGAGGAAAAGTTGTATTAAAAGTGGGAGATAATATTTCTACTGATCATATTGTTCCATCTGATTCTAAGTTATTACCATATCGTTCTAATGTTCCACATTTAGCAAAATTCTCTTTTTGTAAAGTTGATGATCAATTCTATACAAGAGCAATAGAGAATAATGGAGGATTCATTGTTGGTGGAGATAACTATGGACAAGGTTCTTCTAGAGAACATGCAGCTTTAGTCCCTAATTATTTGAAAATTAAAGCTATTTTTGCATTATCATTTGCAAGAATTCATAGATCAAATTTAATTAATAATGGTATTTTACCTTTAATTATTGATCAAGAAGGTTATGATTTCTTCCAAACTGAAGATGAATATATGTTGTTAGATGTTAAGAGTGCTGTTGAAAATGATCAAGATGTTATTGTTAAAAATATGAATACAAATGAAACAATAACTGTAGGATTAAAATTATCACCAAGAGAAAAGACAATGATTTTACAAGGTGGTTTATTAAATGCTATTAAAGAATTAGGAGGTGATTTTTAATGAAAGCTGTTTTAATACCAGGAGATGGAATTGGACCAGAAATATCACAAAGTGTTGTTGATATAACAAAAGCAATGAATTTAGATATTGAATGGATTACTTATCAAGCTGGGGCAGAATACGCAGCAAAGACAAAAGAAGTCTTTGAACCAGGTTTAGTTGATGCTATCAAAGAATATAAATGGGCTTTAAAAGGACCTACAGCAACACCTATTGGAACTGGATTTAGAAGTGTTAATGTAGCGTTAAGACAACAATTTGCTACATATGCAAATGTTCGTCCTATTCGTTCATTTAAGGGTATTGATTCTAAATATGAAAATATTGATCTTGTTATGATTAGAGAAAATACTGAAGATTTATACAAAGGTATTGAATACATGGTCAATGAAAATATGGCTAATGGTGTTAAATTAATTACAAGAGAAGCAAGTGAGAAAATATGTCGTTATGCTTTTGAATATGCTAAAAATAATGGTAGAAAGAAAGTAACAGCTATTCATAAAGCAAACATTATGAAATTTACAGATGGGTTATTTTTAGAAGCATTTAGAGATGTTGCAAAGGATTATCCAGACATTGAACCTCAAGAAGTTATTGTTGATAACATGTGTATGCAATTGGTTTTAAGACCAGAAACATTTGATGTTTTGGTTGCTCCTAATTTATATGGAGATATTGTTTCAGATTTATGTGCAGGATTGATAGGTGGATTAGGTTTTGCACCAAGTGGTAATATTGGTGATGATTATCGTATATATGAGGCTGTACATGGTAGTGCTCCTGATATTGCAGGTCAAAATATAGCAAATCCAAGTGCTTTATTACTAGCATTTGCGTTAATGTTAGAAGCTTTAGGACAAATCAAAGAAGCAAATCTATTAAGAGATGCTTTAGCAAGTGTTGTAGAAGAAGGGAAGACTGTGACTCCAGATATTGGAGGTAGTGCCACAACAACAGAATTTACTCAAGCAATTATAGAAAAATTATAGGAGGGGGAAAAATGCCATCACATAGTTTGTTTGAACATGTATCACATGGATCGTTAGGAACTAAAATTTTTGATATTTTAAGAGATCGTATTTTGAATGAAGAATACGAACATGGACAAAAACTGAACGAATTAACATTGGCTAATGAATTAAAGATAAGTCGTACTCCTATTAGAGAAGCATTAAAGCAGTTAGAGTTAGAAGGACTTGTAGAAAGTATTCCTAATAAAGGTGTATATGTCAAAGGATTTTCTCCTAGAGATATTGACGATATGTTTGAAATACGTTTAGCTTTGGAAGGTTTAGCTATTCAATTAGCAATTGATCGTATGGATGAAGTTCACTTAGCAAAGATTAAAGATGTTTTTGAATTAATGGAATTTTATACATTAAAAAAAGATCAAGAGAAAATCAATGATTTAAATATTCTTTATCATGAAACAATATATCAAGCAACACAATCACAATATTTTGAACAACTTTTAAAAGACGTTCATTACTATGTTTCAGTAACAAGTCGACATTCTATAACAAGACCAGAAAGATTAGAAACAGCATTAAAGGAACATAGAGCTATTCTTGAGTCTATTATTGCTGGTGATAAAGAACATGCAAGAGATACAATTCAAAAGCATATTAGAAAAACACAAGTTTTAGTAAGAAAATATTATGCAAAAAAGAATCAAAAAATCTAAGCATAGTGCTTAGATGATAAGGAGTCATATTGAATGGCTCTTTTTTATTGTAAAAGTTTTTTGATTTTGATTTGATAACTCACAAAAAGGAGAACAGCAGCTCCAGCCCAGGCAAAAACTTCAGCAAAATAAATACCATCTTGTCCAATCCATAATGGAAGTATTAAAGCAATGCCAATTCTCATAAAGAGCTCAACAATGCCTGATAACATAGGAATAAAAGTATTTTCCATACCTTGTAATGCACTTCGATAAGTATGAAGAACATAAAGTATAGGAAGACAATATGCCATAATAGATAAATATTGATAAGCAATATTTAAGACTGTTTTCACTTCCTGTGGAGTTCCAGAAATAAATAACTGAAGAATAGGTTTTCCAAAAAATAACATACATATAGAAATAATAACAGATGTTATTAAAGAAAGAATATTTGCTTGAGATACTCCAGACTTCATTCTTTTTAATAATTTAGCTCCATAATTTTGACTATTAAAAGTCGTAATAGCATATCCAAAAGAAATAGCAGCAACTTCTAATAAACCATATAATTTATTTGTAGCAGTAAATCCTGCAACAAATAAAAACCCATAGTCATTAACAACAGATTGTACAACAATTCCTCCAATTGAAATAATGACATTTTGAAATGCAAGAGGAGAACCTAAATGTATCAAATCTTTCATAATTGATTTATCTAAGTGAAAAGATTGAGAATCAAAACGAAATGGTAATTCTTGATATAGAATATAAAAACAAAATAATGCTGCAAAACATTGCGCAATTAATGTAGCGATTGCTGCTCCAGCAATTCCAAAATGAAAGACACATACAAATAATAAATCTAAGAGAATATTTAATATAGCAGCACTCATCATAGCATATAAAGGAGTTCGGCTATTTCCTAAAGAACGCAAAATACTAGAAAAGCAATTATAGGACATGACTATAAGAGTCCCAAATGACATAATTCTTAAATAAGTGATGGATCCTTGAATAATATCCATAGGTGTATTTAAAAGAATTAAAAGAGGTTCAATGATAATTTGCGTCAATATGATGACAAAAACAGAAATAATCAAACAAGATATAAATATCATACACATAGATTTTTTCATTTTATCAAAGTCTTGAGCACCATAACAATGAGAAATACGAATAGCAAAACCTTGAGTAAATCCCATAACAATACCTAAAATAGCCCAGTTGATCCAATCAGCTGCACCAATACTTGCAAGAGCATCAACTCCTAAATATTGTCCAACAATCATTGTATCTGCCATTGTATACAATTGTTGTAAAATATTTCCTAACATCAAAGGCATAGCAAATGAGAAAATGAGACGCAAAGGATTACCAGTTGTCATATTTTTCATAATTTCACCTCCAGTTTAGTTATTATGTCAAAGAATAA
Source organism: Candidatus Stoquefichus sp. (assembly GCA_021768625.1). Lineage (GTDB taxonomy): Bacteria > Bacillota_I > Bacilli_A > Erysipelotrichales > Coprobacillaceae > MGBC163490. Next base: position 17,855 of record JAETUM010000037.1, read on the forward strand.
GGAAATAAGCAAGAGGATAAACAGGCTTTAATTATTAAGTTATGAGATATTATTTTTAATTTTATAAAATTAATTTTCAATACATGAAAAAATAAAGCAAAAAATTATTTATTTGTTTATACTATTAATAGATATTAAGGAGGACTTATGATGGAAAAGAAACCAGTAAAAATTGTAACGATTGGTGGAGGTAGTAGTTATACTCCAGAATTAATGGAAGGATTTATTAAAAGATATGAAGAACTTCCAATTAGAGAAATATGGTTAGTTGATATTGAAGACGGGAAAGAAAAAATGGAAATTGTTGGAGCAATGGCTCAACGTATGTGGGATGCTTCACCATATGATGTTAAAGTGCATATGACATTAGATAGAAGAGAAGCATTAAAAGATGCTGACTTCGTGACTACACAATTTAGAGTTGGATTATTAAATGCACGTATTAAAGATGAAAGAATTCCATTATCTTATGGAATGTTAGGACAAGAAACAAATGGTGCTGGAGGAATGTTTAAAGCATTTAGAACAATTCCTGTCATCTTAAGTATTGTAGAGGATATGAAAGAGTTATGCCCTAATGCATGGTTAATCAACTTTACAAACCCAAGTGGAATGGTGACAGAAGCAGTTATAAGATATGGGAAATGGGAAAAGGTTATTGGATTATGTAATGTGCCAGTAGGTGCTATGATGGATGAACCAAAAACTATTGATAAAACTTTAGATGAATTGGTTTATAAATTTGCAGGATTAAATCATTTCCATTGGCATAAGGTTTATGATTTAAATGGTAATGATGTTACAATGAACATTATTGATGCTTTATTTGAGGGTAAAGATAGTGGTATTCCAGCAAATATTCATGATATTCCATTCTTTAAAGAACAATTAGAACAAATGAAAATGATTCCATGTGGATATCACAGATACTATTACAGACAAGAAGAAATGTTAGCACATTTATTAGAAGAATATAATGATCCAAAGCTAGGAACAAGAGCACAGCAAGTTAAAAAAACTGAAGATGAATTATTTGAATTATATAAAGATCCAAATTTAAATTATAAACCAGAACAGTTAGCAAAACGTGGTGGAGCTCATTATAGTGATGCAGCATGTGAAACAATTGCTTCTATTTATGGAAATAAAAATAATCATATTGTTGTTTCAACAAAAAATAATGGAGCTATTCCAGATCTACCAGCTGATTGTGTTGTAGAAGTATCAGCATATATTGGAGCAACAGGAGCATTGCCAATTGCATTTGGACCATTACATCCAGCAGAAAGAGGATGGTTACAAGTGATGAAAAATATGGAGTTATGTGTGTGTGAAGCAGCAGTTACAGGTGACTATGGTTTAGCTTTACAAGCTTTCATTTTGAATCCACAAATTCCATCTGGGGAAACAGCTAAGAAAGTATTGAACGAATTATTACTTGCACATAAGAAGTACTTGCCACAATTTGCAGATAAAATTGCTGAACTTGAGGCGGCAGGTGTTACTATTAAGGATGATGTTGCAAGAGAATTAACTGAAAAAGGTTTATAGTGGAAATAAGATATTCTAATGCTAGTAATATTAGAATATCTTTTTTATGATTGAAAAGTATTTTGATTTTTTTGGTATAAATATGATAAAATAGGATAAGGAGTGGTGAAATGTGTTTACTTATAGACAAATTGCAAGTTTAAATAATACAGAGGTTAATATTTACCAATATGTTATTAAAAATCTTGATAATGTTTTAAAAATGAGTGTACGAGATTTGGCTGAAGAAACATATGTTTCTACTGCAACAATAGTGAGATTTTGTCAAAAGCTAGATTGTCAAGGTTTTGTAGAATTTAAGACAAAATTGAAATTATTTTATGAAAATAGTATGCTTCCAAATATTGATGATGAAGTAGATGTTTTATTAGACTTTTTTAATTATTCAAGAAGCGATGATTTTAAGCATAGAATAGATGTGTTTGTTAAATATATTCAGGAAGCGAGAACAATTTGTTTTGTTGGTATTGGAACAAGTGGGATATTAGGGGAGTATGGAGCAAGATACTTTTCTAATGTAGGTTACTTTAGTCAAAGTATTTCTGATCCATATTATCCACCTCTTGTAGATCATAATGATACACATTTACTTATCGTTTTATCTGAAAGTGGAGAAACACGAGAAGTTATAGATCAAATCAGAATTTATCAAAGTAATCATACAAAGATTTTGGTTATTACAAATAAACCAGATTCAACTATTGATAAAATGGCAGATGCAAGTATATATTATTATGTTAAGGATATTATTCTTCCTCAAACATATAACATATCTTCACAAATTCCTGTCCTTTATATTATCGAACGTTTAACAAGAGAACTTCAAAATAGTCGCAAAAAATCGTTGCCATTAAAAACTTCTACACGAAATGATTAAGTGCCTTATTAGGGGGCACTTTTTTTGTTACAAAAGATGTAAAGGGTTACATAAACGACCATTTATATTTTCAATTTTTCAACTTTATGATAAATTAAGATTAGAATATAGCTATTTGAACAAAAAGTATATTTTTTTAAGGCGCATAATTAAAAATATACTTTGATATGTGAGAGTTATGTAGTTAAGTTGGCCACTTTTCTACATAACAAGAATAGTTGTATATTATAGTAAAGGAGAGTCAAAAATGTTTAAGAAATGGAGCAAAAAAATTAGTACATCATTATTAACGCTTGCTATGGTTATTGGCATGATAGGATTAACTCCAGTCGCAGCTGCAGAACCTGTAGTAGACTTGGATAAAAACTATGCTATTGTTACAGTAGATGGCAAAGCAATTATGATGAAGACAACTGGTTATATGGGGCCAAGTGCAACTGATGCAAATTGTCCTCATGCTGATGGAAAAGTTAGTTCTAAAAATACTATTGATGCAATGGGTATATTTAAAATAGAAAAAAATGCAGATGATTATTATAGTTTCTATTGCCCTGCTGCAAATAATAACTATTTAGAACTTGAAGGGGATGGTATTTCATTATTTTCATGGAGTACAAAAAATCCAGATGGTTCAGCACGAAATCATGCTCAATTTGCTTTAGAAGAAGCTGATGGAGGATACTATTTAGTTTCTAGACAAGCAAGCGAAGGGCATAAATACTTAAGTGTTGAAGCCGATGGTTTAGTTAAAGGAACTGCAAAGGCAGATGCAACTGTTTTTACATTTAAAGAAGTTGAAATTATAGATAATTCTCTTTCTATTGAAAATGTAGGAACAAAGAAATATGTAACAACAAAAGATCAAGAGTTGTTAAAACCAATTAAGGTAACAGCTGATAATGTAACAGATACAGAAAAATTTGATGTTTCATATCAAACAAATGATAATCATATTATCGAAGGTATGGATGGTCAAAAAATTAATACAGTATCATTTATTTCAAAAGCAAATAATAAATGTGTTATTGGTTCAGCAAATTGGCAAGATGGCGCTGTGAGTGCAATTATGGCCGTTGGACAAACAGGTGGTTGGGAATCAATTGTTGTTGCTCCAAATGGAGATGGAACTGTTTCATTAAGAAGTGCTTATACATATCAATATGTTACAGTGAACGATCAAAATGAACTTGCATTATGTGATAAAAAAGACAATGAATTAACAGATAAAGAAAAATTTATTATTCATACAGGTAATTCTGATATTAATAAAGTTGAAGGATTAGTATCAAAATCTAGACCTACAAATTCAACAATATCTTTTACTTGGGGTAACGCAACAAAAGATATTATCTCTGGATATGAAATTTGGCGTAGTACAACTGGGAACTTTGCAGATTATAAAAAAGTTGCAGATGTATCAACAAATAGTTATACAGATAAAGAATTAAATGCATCTACAACTTACTACTATAAAGTTCGTGCTGTTAATGGACAAGGAAGTTTACTTGAAGATAATAAAATTAATGGTGAATTTAGTGATGTTTTAGAATTAACAACTTTACAAGGTGAAGCACCAAAAGCACCAAAGAATTTGACAATTAAAGATGCTGGAGACAATAAAGCTACAATTTCTTGGGATAAGAGTGAATCTAGTAATGTTGTAAAATATGAAGTTTATAAAGCAGTAAGTGCATACGCTCCATTTGAAAAAGTTGGAGAAACTGATGCTTTAAGTTATACAGTTACTTATACAACAGGTAATGATGGAACAAAATATCATTATTATAAAGTTGTAGCTGTAAGTAATGAAGATGTAGCATCTGAATTAGATGATATTGATAGTGCTTCATTAGAAAAAGAATTATTTGGAAAGAATGTTATCTTTATTGCTGAAACAGATGATTTTGAAAAAGTTAATGAAGTTATTCAAAATATCTTTAGCCAACAAAACAGTTTAAAAGATGACGCACAATTTAATGGTAAAAATTATTCTATTTATTATAAACCAGGTGATTACACTGAAACTGATAGTGTACCTGTAGGATTCTATACACATGTTGGAGGATTAGGAAAGGTTCCAACAGATGTTAAATTAAATAATATGGAAGTTCCAGCATATCTTGATGAAAGAGGAAATGCAAATGCTGGTAACTATTGGGATGATGGTGGAAACAATGGAGCATGGCGTAATGCAACATGTAACTTCTGGCGTTCAGCTGAAAACTTATCAATAGTTGGAACTGGAAAATCATCAGTAACAGCTCATGATGGAATTGAAGGTAAGGTTGCTCCATATAGTAATAACTGGTCAGCTGATAAATTTAGTTGGTCAGTAGCTCAAGCTGCACCACTTAGAAGAGTTTATTCTACAAGAGATGTAACATATGATTGGTCATATGGATGGGCATCTGGTGGATATACAGCTGATTGCTTATTTGAAGGTGATGCAAAAACTGATTCTGGACAACAATATTTCACTAGAAATTCTGTTGTTAAAGGAAATGCTATCGGAACAACATTAAATAACTTTAATATGGGAGTTGTTTCAGATAGTTTACCTACAACAAATGAATTAATTAATGGTAATGGATATTCTAATTGGGGAGTAGCTGGTGAAAACAATGCTCAACAAGTAACAACAAATATTTTACAAACACCAACTGTTAAAGAAAAACCATTCTTATTCTTAGATGATGATGGAGAATATAAAATTTTCGTTCCAGCACTTAGAACAAATAGTTCTGGTGTAAGCTGGGGAAATGGTAAAGCTAATGATGGAATGGGTGAAGGAGAAATCTTATCATTAGATAATTTCTATATTACTAAAGAAGGAGATAGTGCTGCTACTATTAATGAACAATTAGCAAGTGGTAAAAATATTTTCTTCACTCCAGGTGTATATCATGCTGAAGAAGTTATTGAAGTGAATAATCCTAATACAATCGTGTTAGGTTCAGGTATGGCAACAATCATTCCTGAAAATAGTGAAGGTGCAATGAAAGTTGCAGATGTTGATGGAATTATATTATCTGGATTAATCTTTGATGCAGGTAAGAATTCTGAATACTTATTAACTGTTGGAGAAGAAGGAAAACATGTAGATCATTCTCAAAATCCAACATTATTACAAGATTTATTCTTCCGTGTTGGAGGAACAACAAATGAATTAACAAAAGCAAAGAATGCTTTAATTATTAATAGTGATGATGTCATTGGTGATCATTTCTGGATTTGGCGTGCTGACCATGGAGCAGGTGTTGCATGGGATGGAAATGAGTCAGATCATGGATTGATTGTCAATGGTGATGATGTTAATTGTTATGCATTATTTAATGAACATTTCCAAAATTACCATACTTTATGGAACGGTGAAAATGGAGCAACTTATTTCTATCAAAACGAAACAGCTTATGATCCAATTTCTCAAGAAGCATGGATGTCTCATAATGGAACAGTTAATGGATATTCATCATATAAAGTTGCTAATAATGTAGATAAACATTATGCAGTAGGTTTAGGTATTTATAATGTATTTATTAATACTGGTGAAAATTATGATGCAATGGATGTTCAAATTCAATTAGATAATGCTATTGAAGTACCAAACAAAGAAGGAGTTTATGTAGAAAACGCATGTATACAAACATTTGCAAAATCAGAAGGTGTTCTACAAAAGATTAATTCAATTGTTAATGGTAAAGGTTATGGCGTAAGTAGTGGTACTGACAAAACAACTGGTGAAGTTGGAGATGGTTGGGCTAGACAATTCTTATTAAGCTATAACAATGGAACTGCAGTTGTTGGTAAGAAATTTACAAATAACAATGAAAAAGGTAAATTCACTGGAACAATAACATTTGAAAATGTTAATGGATTAGGTGATGATAATCTTGATCTTGAAGGATTAAAAGCTCTTGTTGATAAGACAGAAGCTTTAGTTAAAGATGAATATACTGAAGATAGTTGGACTAATTCAAAAATTGAAGAATTCTTACAAGATGCAAAAGATGTATTAGCTAATAAGAATGATTACTTAAAATATGCATTTGCTGATGAAGTTAATCATGTTCAAGGCGTAGAAGGTTTAAGTGATGTAAAAGCATTTAATGATGTAAAAGCAGACTTAGATGAAGCTATTTTAAAACTTGTTAAAAAATCAAATACTCCTGATGAAGAAAAACCATCTGATGATAATAAACCATCAACACCAGTAGATGACAATAACAAACCATCTACACCATCAGATGATAACAATAAACCATCAACACCTGTTGATGATGGAAATGGTAAACCAACAACAAAACCTACAGATGATATTGATAGTAATGTATTAGGTGATGAAGTTGATACAACAATAAAAACAAATAATCAATCTGTATTAACTGGTACAAACACAAATAATGTTAAAACAAGTGATTCAACTCTTCTTATGCCATATGTTATCTTAGCAGTATGTGCTGCAGGTGTATATATCACTATTAAGAAGAATGAAAATGCTTAATAAAATATTGAAAAAAACAGTAATGACACTTTTAAGTGTCATTCTGTTGCTTTTACCAGTTAATGTATATGGGTTGGAGAGTCAGACAAATCAATGGGAAAACGATTATTTAATATCTCCACAAACTTCCATACTTGTTCCAGCTGGACCAATTGAATTAAAATGGAAGAAATTAGAGGATCAAAGAGTTGAATCATATGAAATTTATTTTGATGATCATTTAGAGGCGATTGTTAATAATTATGTCACAACATATACAGTGTATTCAACTGAAGTTTCTCTTCATGAAGTTAAAATTAATGCTATTTTAGATAACAGTGAAAAAGTAGAGGGAAATACAAAACAATTTTATATTTCTAAAAAGGGAATTGCATACAATAACCCTGAAGAAATACAAAATTTATCTGCTGCTTGGTATTATAATTGGGGAACAAGTAGTTCGATAGATACAGATTTAGAATACACCCCAATGGTATGGGGAAGTGGGAATGAAAGTTCTCAAATAAAACAAATTAAAAATAGTGGTTATCATACAATCTTAGGATATAATGAGCCAGAAGGGACTTTAAGTGGACAGTCTCAAGTTGATGTAGAAACTGCTGTTAATCAACAATATCTTTTTTCTGATAGTGGACTTCGTGTGGGATCTCCTGCTGTAGAACATTTAAGTTCATTATTGGATACAAACAGTTGGTTTAGTCAATATATGAATAAGATTAATCAAGATGATATTGATTTTATAGCTGTTCATGAGTATTTATATAACGTTTGTAATTGTAGCGATGTAGATAATACAAAGAAAATTGCTAAAGAGTTTTTAATGAATTTAGAAAAAGTTTATGAAAAGTATCATAAACCTATCTGGATTACAGAGTTAGGAATTGTCAATCATGATGTGAATTGGAAACATTATTCTTATAGTAATGTTCAAGGAAGAAATGAAGTTTATAACTTTCTAAGATATATAATTGAGGGAGTAGATGGAGTTAAAGGATTAGATGATTTAGAATTTGTTGAAAGATATGCATGGTTCCCATTTGATATGGGTAGTACATCTGCTGGAGCATCTAGTTTATTTGTAACACAAACAGATTATAAGAATGATATATCATTAAAATTAGGAAGTTTGAATGATTTGGGAAAATTGTATCGTGATTTAGGGAATCCAAAGGGATATATTCCTTCAAATCTTAAAATAGCTAAATCAGAAATACATGTTAGTCAAAATGTTAAAGAAGTTACTTATACTGGTTTAGAACTTCGTCCATCAATTGTTGTAACTTTTGAAGGAGAAAATCTTCAAGAGAATGTTGATTATACAATTGTTGGTTATAAAAATAACGTAAATTCTGGAAATCAAGCAGTTGTAACTATACAAGGGCAAGGACGATTTGTTGGTCAGAAGTCACAAATGTTTACAATTGGAACAAGGGATATCAATTGTGCATCGTGTCATCAAATACCTGTCCAAAGATATACGGGCAACAATATAGAGCCAACGATTATATTAAAAGATGGACAGAAAACTTTAATAAAAGATCAAGACTATAAAGTAAGCTATACAAATAATAAAAGAGTTGGTGACAATACAGCCTGTATAAAAGTTATTGGTATAGGTAATTATGGGGGAACAAAGAGAATTTATTTCAGTATTCAACAATTAGATAATCCTATAACTTCTGTATCACTTAATCAAACAACAGCAAGTCTATATAAAGGAAAAAGTGTTACATTAAAAGCAACAATTTATCCAAGTGATACAACAGATAGCAAAACTTTAATATGGACTTCAAGCAACCCAAATGTTGCGACTGTATCAAGTACTGGTGTTGTTAAAGGAATAAGTGCTGGAACTGCTAAGATTACTGTAAAGACAAGTAATGGAAAAACGGCAACTTGTACAGTTACAGTGAAAAATCCAACACTATCTTTAAATTATACAAATAAAACTTTAAATAAAGGATCAACTTTAACATTAAAAGTTACTGCAACTCCAACAGGAACAGTAACATATAAAACAAGCAATCCATCTGTTGCCACTGTAACAAATCAAGGTGTTATCAAAGCCGTAAATGGTGGAAAAGCTACAATAACAGTTACAGTCAATGGAATAAGTAAAACATGTACTATTACTGTACCATATACAATTACCTATAAACTCAATGGTGGAACAAACAATAAGGATAATCCAAAGAGTTACTATGGTAAGAAAATAACATTAAAGAATCCAACACGAAAAGGATATACTTTTAATGGATGGTATAGTCAAAGTACTTATAAAACGAAAGTCACAAGTTTTAGTAGTGGAAATAAAACTTTATATGCAAAATGGACAAAGGTTTCTGTTGCAACTGCAAAGACACCAACATTAACAAATGTTAAAGGGAAGAAATTAAAGATAACATATAAAGCAACAACAGGAGCGAAAGGTTATCAAATTCAATACAGTACAAATAAGAATTTTAGTAAAGCAACAAGTAAGAATTTAACAGGAAAAAGTGCAACATATACATTAACAAAAGGAAAGACATATTATGTAAGAGTAAGAGCATATAAGTTAGATTCAACAGGTACAAAAGTTTTATTACATGAAGTGAGATATACACCTGATGATTATTTGGTTATAGTTGGAGATTTCGTAGAAAAGGGAGATCAAGTTATTGATACAATACACTTTATTCAAGAGTTAGATAAAAACGAAAAAACATTTGTTTTAGCTGGAAATTGTGAATGGGCATTAGGGGCTTTATTGTCTGTACCAGAGCTTGCAAATCAGATTCCATTATATTTACAAAGAGTGTCATCAAATGGATGTATAAGAGATGTTTATCATCGTTTGCATTTGGATAATGGAGAAGAGACATTATTAGGTATTCAAAAAAAGATAGCAGAATATTTAAAAGACGAATTAAAATATATTTCACATTTACCTGTAACATTAAAGTTTAATGACTTTCTATTTGTTCATGCAGGAATAGAGAAAAGAAAAGATTACCAAAATAGTTCATTATCGTCATTATTAGAAATGCAACGCTTTTATGATCAAGGACATTTATTAGATGAAATAGTTGTTGTTGGACACTTACCAACCTCTAATTATTTTAAAAATTATATCAATAATAATGTTATTATTGATAATAAAAAAAGAATAATTTGCATTGATGGAGGAACAGGAGTAAAAAGTATTTCTCAATTAAATGCTTTAATTATTACATCCCATCAAGGACATATTTCTTATGATACGAAGTATGTGCAACCATTACCACAAGCAGTAGTTATAAGAGATGTTTATCATAGTCAAAAAGATATTCATAAAATAGCTTATCCATATTTTGAAGTTAAAATTTTAGAAAAAGAAAGTCAATTTAGTTTGTGTTTACAAGAAGAAACGCAACAAATTTTAAAAATTAAAAATGAATTTCTATATGAAAGAAATCATCAAATATATTGTTTAGATGATTACACTGATTGTATGTTATCAGTTAAAAAGAATGAAAAGGTAAAAGTTGTTGGTATTTATGATCAATACATATATGCTATATATAAAAATCAAGTTGGATGGATAAAATTAAAAGATATATGTATGAATTCATAAAATTTGATAAGACTATATATGGTGATAAAAGTGAATAAAGAAACATGTATAGAAGAGTTGTTGAATGGTGTAAATATGGGAATGGTAGCAATAGATCATCTTGTTGATAAAATAGAAGATAAGAAATTAAGAGATATTGTTGTACATCAAAGAAAAGCATATGCAGATTTAAAAGAAAAGATTCAACATCAATATCCTCAAGTTGAAGATGTCATTAAACAAAAGTTTATGTTAGAATCTATGATTGAATTAAAAACTGTATTAACAGATGATGCAAAAATAGCAAAGATGTTAACAGAAGGATGTAATCAAGCAATCATGACAGTTACCCATTTACTAAATAAGGAAGATAACATTGAAATGAAGTTAAGAAATTGTGTGCATGATTTTGAAGAGATTTCTGAAAAATATCTTGAAGATTTAAAATCATTTTTATAAAGGAACATAAATATGTTCTTTTTTTGTGTTTTCTATGATTATGAGAAGTGATATAATGATTGAAGAGGTGATTTGTTATGGATTTATCAGTTTTATCAATACCATTGCCAGAGGATTTAATGAAATTGAAATGGAATGGTCAATTTGAGTTGATGAAAGAAATGATTGATTTAAGAATACAAAAAGATATTCCCTATCAACTTAAAGAAAGATTGATATTAGAGAAGAATATTTTAGATGATTTAAAAAGAGAATTTATTTATACAAAGGAAGAAGCATTAGAAATATTAAGAAATAAGATTTCTGGCTTTCAAGATAGAGAGTTTGATGATTTATTTAAAGAAGGTGCTTTTGAATTTTTATTCATTGAAGGAATAATGATGTTTAAATATGACTTTTATGATAATCTCATAAAAACAAGAAATGCATATGCTTTAAGAAATAAAGAAACTATAACAAACGATCAATATCAATTATTAGATCAAGTTATTACACAAATGAAAAATGAAGGAGAGTTATCATACAAAATTCATGTAAAAACTTCATTAAAGATAAAAGAAGAATATGAAAAAATTGGTAAAACAATACGTGTATGGTTACCTATTCCTATAGAATATGCGCAAGTTGAAGACTTTAAAATTATAAAAACAACACCAAAAGCAACTTTAATTAATGATTCTAATTATAAGCATAGATGTGTTTATTTTGAAGTGACTTTACAAAAGGATCAAGAATTTAGTGTGGAATACGAATTTGTTAATCACTCTATTTATCAAGAACTTGATTCAAATATTGTAACGAATGAACACCCTCATGAATATTTAGAAGAAAAAGCACCACATATTGTTTTCTCTTCATATTTAAAAGCGTTAACTAAAGAAATTATCGGAAATGAAGAGAATCCATTGTTAAAGGCTAAGAAAATATACGATTATATAACTAGCCATGTTATGTATTCTTTTGTGAGATTGTATATAACATTACCACCAATTGCTGAATATGCCGCTACTGGTATGAAAGGGGATTGTGGAATACAAGCAACTTTATTTATAACAATGTGTCGCATAGCAGGTATTCCTGCAAGATGGCAAGCTGGACTTTATGCTACACCTCAAACAATAGGAAATCATGATTGGGCTCAATTTTATATAGCACCATATGGATGGTTATATGCAGATTGTTCATTTGGCGGAACAGCTTATCGCCATCAATCATCATTGCGTAGAGATTTTTATTTTGGACACCTAGAGCCATTTAGAATACCTTGTGCAAGTGAATTTCAATATGAATTGTATCCAGTTAAAAAGTTTTTAAGAAGAGATCCATATGACAATCAAACAGGTGAAGTAGAGTATATAGATGCTTATATACCACGTGATCATTATGATATGACTTTAGAAATGATAGATATAAGTGAGAAAGAATAACCTTTTATTGAGGTTATTTTTTATTTTATTTTTGGATAGAACATTGTTAAAAGCATTGTATGAATATTTGCTTTGTACTATAATGTAGAAAAGGTTTCATCACCATATATCAACTATAAAACTATCTAAAATATATATAATGGGGTGATGAAATGAATAATGTATTAGATAGAAATAATGATTATATTAAAAG
>JAETUM010000114.1 GCA_021768625.1 Candidatus Stoquefichus sp.
CGTCAAGTAAAAAGTTAAGTGCAATTCTGCAAAGAGTAACTAGATGTTAGTCTTACACAAGCTCTTAATGTACAATTTAATGCAATTTTGATATAATATTTATGTAAATGTTTTTGGTGGAAATGGAGCAAAATATGATAAATAAAGGAAAACAACTAACATTGAGCCAAAGAATAAAAATTGAAGAAATGCTTAACCAAAGACATAGAAAATTTGAAATTGCTAATAAATTAGACAAGAGTCAATCAACAATTGCAAGAGAAATTAATAAACATAGAAAACTAAAGCCTTCTGGTCCTTTTAGACAGGATAATATGTACAATTGCAAATATTTTATCAACTGCAAAAAATGTACTGGAAAATGCAAGATTTTTCAACCCATTCCTTGTAATGATAGAGATAGAAATATTGGTGTTTGTAACAATTGTGATAAACTAAAATCTTGTAAGCTAGATAAATATTTCTACATTGCTGAAGAGGCTCAAAAGAAATATGAATACACTCTAAAAGATTCTAGACAAGGTGTCAATTTAAATACTTCTGAACTCATTGAGCTTGCTCATTTAATATGTCCTTTGATAAAAAAAGGACAATCTATTTACACCATCTTAAATAATCATCCAGAGATAACTTTGTGTGAAAAAACAATATACAACTACATAGAAATGGGCTTGTTCAAAGATTGGGATGTGACTAGTTTGACTCTTAAAAGAAAAGTCAGAAGAAAAGTATCTAAGAAAAAATTAAAGAAACGCAAAGAGCCAGAAAATTATGATGGTAGAACATATACTGATTATCTTGATTACAAAATTCAAAATCCAAATATTCCAACTACTGAGATGGATACCGTCTACAACCAACAATCTGGCCCATACATTCAAACTTTCATTTTTGAGAACACTTCATTTATGATTGGCATCTTTCATACAAACAAAACAGCAGATTCTATGTCTAATACATTAAACAAATTTCAAGACAAGCTATCTGATGAAGAATACAAAAATCTATTTTCTCTTTTACTAACGGACAGAGGTACCGAATTCGGAAAACCCCAACAATTTGAAATTAATATAGATACTGGAGAAATCAGAAGTAAAATATTCTATTGTGATCCACAGCAATCAAGCCAGAAACCTCATGTTGAAAACAACCATAATTTCATAAGAGAAATTCTTCCTAATGGTCAGAGCTGGAACAACTTAACACAAGATAAAGTTGATTTGATGTTTTCACATATAAATTCAACACCTAGAGAGTCTTTAGGAGGAAAAACTCCTTATGAGATATTTACATTTATTTATGGAAAACACTTGGCTAACAAACTAAATATACAAGAGATAGCAAAAGACGAGGTCACAACAACTCCTCGCCTTCTTTCATAAGATTTTTTACAATCTCGAAAACAACTAACTTTTGATAACCAAAAACATTTGCATAATTGAATATTGTCAAACTCGAGTCAAATGGCGTTTACTTTTACGCTAAAAAAACTAAAAGCAATTTGGCTTGTTTGTTATGCAAATTTTTCTTAATCTCTATCTTAATTTTACACAAAAAACTTGAAAAAAGCAATATTTCAGCTCGAAATATTGCTTAAAAACTGCATTTAATCGTACAAATTGCATTTACTTTGCAGAATTGCACTTAACTTTTTACTTGACGAAGTTGATATTTGACAGTAACCATAGTATAATAGCAAAAAAGAAAATAAAAAGAGAGGATAAAAAGATGATAGGAATCATAACAGCAGAATTAAAAGAATTAGAAGCAATAAAAAGTAAAATGAAAGTAGAAGAAGAAAAAATAATTTATCAACTAACCTTTTTTCTTGGAAAAATAGGGGAAAAAGAGTGTGTTTTAGTACAAGGAAGAGTAGGAAAAGTAAATGCAGCAAGAACAGCCCAGATTTTAATTGATCATTTTCCTGTCACAGCTGTTATTAATATTGGTGTTGCAGGAAGTTTAAATGAAATATTAAAAATTGGAGATATTGTAATTGGTGAAAAATTAGTCCAACATGATTTTGATGTGACAGCTTTTGGGCATGAGAAAGGATATATTTCAGATACAGGGAAAGTATTCGAAAGTAATAAAAAATTAATTAATTTAGCACAAAGAGCAAAAGAGCAAATACAAGGAAAATATAGTATAAAAAAAGGAGTTATTGCTTCTGGCGATATTTTTTGTACTAGTAAAAAAATGAAGGAGAAAATCAAAGAAAAATTTGGGGCAGATTGCGTGGAAATGGAAGGCGCAGCAATTGCCCAAGTTTGTTTTTTAGATCAGATTCCGTTTTTAGTAATTCGATCGATTTCAGATTCTCCAAATGAAGAAAATCAAATAGATTTTGAGAAGTTTATAGAATTAGCAGCCCAAAATGTGAGCGAGTTGTTAGAAAAAATGCTAAGTTTAAGCTAAAAAATAAAAATTGAAAATCTAATGGAACTTTTTATAACTGTATAGGGTTAACTGATTAGAATCAAAATACTAGCAAATCGAAAAAATGATTATGAAGAACAATAAAAGAAAAGGAAGCGATTTTTGCTTCCTTTTCTATATATATTGATGAACAATTTTAGACATAGTAGATTGATTTTTATCAAATTCTTGTGCTAACTTTATTTGGCTCAAGGCTCTATCTAAATTATGCTGTGGATAATCTGTTTTAAAATAAACATCACCATTTAAATAATCTGTTAAAAATCTCATACCTAAAGATAAACTAATTAATTTAACGCCTAGTGGAAGTACATCTACTTCTTCTTTTGTTAAAATTTCTCTTGTTTGTTCTAAATAACCTTTAGCATAATGTTCAAAAGAAGTTGGACTAAATTGAATTTGAGATAAAGATTTGCAGCCCTCTTTTCCACTAATAGAACGGATGGAATCTCCAAAATCAGTTGCAATTAATCCTGGCATAACAGTATCTAAATCAATAACAGCAACAGGTAAATTAGTTTTTTCATCTAAAAGAATATTATTTAATTTAGTATCATTATGTGTAACTCTTTTGGGAAGATGGCATTGCTCTAAAATTCCAAATTCTGTTTCAAAAGAACGATAAAAAGAAAATTGTTCTTTTACTTCTTTTGCTCTACATTTGGAATCTTGTTCAAATGCATTTACTAAATCTTGATATTTTACCTTAAAATTATGAAAATTAGGAATTGTATCATGAAGATTGGCCAAATCAAAATCAGAAAGATAATAAGCAAACTTACCAAAACCTTTAGCAGCATTATAAACAACTTTTTCATCTTGAGAGTGGTCATAAACAATAACATGATCAATAAAAGTTTGCATTCTCCAGAAATTATTATTCTCATCGATATAATACGGAGTACCTGATTTACTTTTCATAACAGTATAGGTAGTAAAGAAGTCATCTTCTGACAATTTATCTTTTATATGACTGGTAATGGCTAAGATATTCTCCATTACTTTATCTGGCTCTTTAAAAACATAAGTATTAATTCTTTGAAGTGTATATTTAGTTACTTCATTTTTCTTATCTTTAATTTCAACTAAAAAAGTATCATTAATATGTCCATCTCCAAAAGGAGTAGCAAAGAGAAGCTCTCCTTCTATATCAAAATGAGAAATGATATTTTTTAAATCAAATTTTAAACTCATAACATCACCTATGCCTATCTTAACTTTCTTTTCTTAAAAAGTCAATGCTAGAAGAATTTTTAGGACCAAATTATGATTTCCGTAAGAAAAAAAATCGTCAAGTGAAAAGTTAAATGCAATTCTGTAAAGTAAGTGCAATTTGTATGACTAAATGCAGTTCTAAAAGCAATATTTTAACTCAAAGTATTGCTTTTTTCTAGTTTTTTGTGT
>JAETUM010000115.1 GCA_021768625.1 Candidatus Stoquefichus sp.
CAGAAATCGGGCGACGATACCCTCGTATTTATGTATGATAATAACTCGGATATTTTCGGTGTTATCTACAACGATGTTGAATACTATTATATTAAGAACGCTCAGAATGATGTTATTGGTATTGCCGACAAAGACGGCAAAGTTGCATTAAAATATTCCTATGATGCATGGGGTAAAGTTATCTCCATTACCGACAGAAACGGCAATGACATCAACAATTTAAAAACGGAAAAATTTGACCCGACCACAGGCGAAACTATCACTGAATATGATGAAAACGGCAACGTTATCGTACCCGTACACCCATACGTACGCCTTGCACACATCAACCCTATCCTCTACCGCAGTTACTACTACGATAAGGAAACTGGGTGGTATTATCTCAACACCCGTTACTATTCTCCTGATATGTGCAGGTTTATTAACGCGGATGGATATATTCAAACAGGTCAAAGCATGCTTGATAAGAATATGTTTGCATATTGTCTGAATAATCCAATAAATTTGATAGATTCAACTGGCAAAATGGCGACGGCTGTAATTGTATCGCTCATAATAGTTGTTGCTGCTGCAATTGCTGGTGGTGTTGCAGGTTATATAATTAGTCGTAAAACTAATCAGAATTTCTATCAACAGGCACATTCAAACTCTCAAAAAAACAATACAAATTCTCAATACAATAAATTTCCAGGGTATGATAAAGACAACTCAAATAGTAATAAAAAATCTTCTAAAAAAACCAAAAACAACTCAAAAACGCAAAGCTATAGCAAAAATACATATGAATCTGAAGAAAAACTTAAGCCTCAGGAAATAGCAATGAATGTATTTATTGGTGCTACAGTAGGGCTTGCTATTGGAGGTGCTGCAGTTATGCTCGGAGGAGCTATAATTACGGTTGGAGGTTTTTTTACCGCAGCTGGTGGAACAGCTACTATATTTGGTTCTTCAACTGCTACTGCTATTTTAACAGGTCAACAAGTGTTCGCTACAGGTGCAGTAGCATTCAATTTAGAAGCAATGGTATTCGGACCATTTTATTTTGCGGAATTAGAACCAATTGAATGGCTGAATGAATAAAACATTATATTTATTTTTATATGTAAAGGAACTGTAATGATTGAATTTAACGGATATTTAACAGGAACTTCACAAAAGTTTTTCTGTAAACAAATTGTAAAACTTCAACAAAAAATTATTCTTTTTACACTTATTCCCATCTTTATTATTCTTATGATCGTCTTCTATTTAATGTTTGATGTTATTGCTCTCTATCCAGAAGTGATTATTTCAGAAATTATTTTATCAGCACTTGCACTTTTACTACCAAACATTCAAACCAAAAAAGAAAAAGAAAAAATTACTCCCCAAAAAGTATATATTGACGGTGATATGATTGTTAGTAAAAGCAATGCTGCAGTAGACACCAGATTTATGAAAGATGTAAAAGAAGTAAGAGATTACGATGAATTTTACTATTTCGTGTTTAAAGCATATAGTTATCGTTTCGTATGTCAAAAAGATTTATTGACCCAAGGTACAATTGAAGAATTTGAAAACCTGTTCACAGGGAAGATAAAGAAAATGTAAATGATTTTAGCAGGGTGTAGATAAATCTGCACCCTGCCAAATAACAGAAAGGTTAATTAGTATGATTGAATTTAAAGGCAACTTATCTGAACATACATTGAATTTTTACCATAAAAGATTTATAAAAGAAAACCTTAGCATTTCTATGTTTTTCTTTATTATGTGTATTCCGGCTTGTACATTTATCTTTTCTTTTATAATGCCATTAAAATATATAGTGTGTATTGTTTTTCCGATTTTCTTTCTCATTGCAATTTTTCTGCCATATCTTAAATTAAAATTAAGTAAAGACAGATTTGTACCGGAACACATAACTATTAATAACGGCGTAATTATATGTGTTAAAGATAAATTTACAGACAGTTTGAATATTGAACAAATTAAGGCAGTAAAAGATTATGGTGAATATTATACACTAACAGTTGCAGGATTTTTCAGACCTTCCGCACATCTCATATGCCAAAAGGATTTATTGACCCAAGGCACAATTGAAGAATTTGAAGCACTATTTACGGATAAGATTAAGAAAATATCACAGAAAAAATAAAATACTTTCAGGTACAACAATGATTAATTTCATTGTTTACTACGGTGGGCGGCTTTTCCCCAAATTTTTATCATTTTATTTTACCGCCGCCCACCGTTTTTCAAAAACACATTACTACATTATAAAAATACAATCTTATAACAACACAAACGGGCAATTCATA
>JAETUM010000038.1 GCA_021768625.1 Candidatus Stoquefichus sp.
CATGAAAGGTTTTTACATACACGAAAAGGGTACCACACAAATATTTAAAGGTGGTCCTGAAAAAACCACACAAATATTTAAAGGGTACCCCCAACCACACGAAAATTTAAAATGCCATCTTTTTTGCATATTAATTCTAATTTAAATATTTAAACATATAATATTTTGAGGTGTTTCCATGTTAAAAAAAATATGTATTTATTTATGTGTTATTATGCTCATTATGTTTCCAATAAATGTAAGTGCTGAAGGTTTGAAATTAGCCCCTAATGCTGCCTCCTCTATTTTGATTGAAGCATCGACAAAACAAGTTCTCTATGCTAATAACGAAAAACAAAAACTTTATCCTGCTTCAACAACAAAGATTATGACAATGATTTTAATGTTTGAAGCGATTAATAAAGGGAAATTAAAATGGGATGATGTTTTAACTTGTAGTGCTTATGCAGCAAGTATGGGAGGTAGTCAGGTTTACTTAGAAGAAGGCGAACAAATGAGTGTGACTGATTTGTTTAAGGCAATAAGCATTGCTTCAGCTAATGATGCATGTGTGATGATGGGAGAAAGAATAGCAGGTACAAATGATGGATTTGTAAAAATGATGAATGAAAAGGCGAAAGAATTGAAGCTTGTTAATACACATTTTATGAATGCTACAGGATTACATGATGATAATCATTATACATGTGCACAAGATTTAGCGACCATGGCTTCATACTTAATCAAAATTGGTGATAAAAAATTATTTGATACAACATCATTATATGACAGTTATATTCGTGAGAACAGTCCACAAAAGTTTTGGCTTGTGAATACAAATAAGTTATTGAAATCATATGATGGATGTGATGGATTAAAAACTGGATATACAAGAGAAGCAGGTTATTGTATTGTTTCTACAGCAAAAAGAAATGGATTGAGGTTGATTGCAGTTGTTATGAAAGAAAGTGAACCAAAAGTAAGGAATCAAGAAATTTCTCAATTATTAGATTATGGATTTTCATTATATGAGAATGTTACACTTTTTAAGAAGAATGAAGTTATAGAAAAAGTAAAGATTTCTAATGCTAAAGAAGAGTATGTAGAAGTTGTTAGCCCAAAAGATGTTGTATATGTTAAAGATAAATCTAAGGAAGATAAAATAACTTATCAAATAAATTATACAAATCTTGTACCACCTTTTCAAAAAGGAGAAACAATAGGATATTTATTGTTATTTAGAAATAATGAAAATATAGCTTCTTATGTTGTTTCAAGCAATAAAGATATTAAAGCATTATCATTAGGAGAAAAAGTATATAACTATTTTATACAATTTGTATAATACCAAACAAGTATAGTAATATATACTTGTTTTTTTAATGCAACGTGTAGTTGCATCAATGTTATTTTGAGATGGTTGATTTGTTATATATGATATAATACAATAAAAATGGAGGTAAAGTATGAGGGCATTTTCAAAAAAATTAATAGATTTAAGGGCACAATATGGATATTCACAAGAAGCATTAGCAGAAAAACTACATGTTAGTAGACAAGCTATTTCAAAATGGGAACTAGGAATAACTTTACCAGAAATAGAGAATGTTGTAGTTATCAGTGAATTTTTTGATGTTTCTATAGATTATCTTTTAAAAGATGATATTCAGTTTGATAGCCATGATAATTTAGATAGAGTTATTATTAAATTTTTAGCTTCTGCTCAAGATATGGATAAAATATCTAAAGAATTAATAGAAATTACAAGAGATGGTATTATTGATGAACAAGAGAGAGGACGATTAGATAATATTGTTGATACTTTAGATAAGATATCTGCAATTATTGATGAGATAAAAAGTAAAATGAATGTGAAATAAGCAACTATAAGGAGCTATAGTTGCTTATTTTATATGCTTGTTTAATAACGAAAGATGTGTTACACTTATTGCAAATTATGGGGAAGGAGGAATCGATATGAATGAAAAATGGGGATCTTATGTGGACGAACTTGCAGAAAAATTAGAAAATCAAAACATTAATATGAAGGGATACCAATTTACATTATTACAAGTTATTGTTTTTGCAGGTGCTATTGTACAACTTATAGCAAGTCTTTTACCAATGATTTCAGTGGAAATCTTTGGGTATTCAGCAAGTGCTAACTTTTTTGAAGGTGATGGATTTATTGCTTTAGGATTAGTTATAGCAACATGTGTATGTGTTTACCTAAACAAAAGACCAATCGCTATGGGAATAGCTATTGCTAATGCGTGTTTAATTGTTTATGATTGTTTTTTAGGTGGTGCTGAAACGTATGGATTAGTTAAACTAAGTATAGGTGGTTACCTGCTTATTTTAACTGCTCTTGTGATCGTCGCTGCATGTGTCATTTCGTTTATGCATCATAAAAATAAATAGTTAGAAAAGATCATCCTAAGTGGATGATTTTTTTATGCATAAATATTCTATTTTTGTTAGATTAATTCTAGTTTTGGCGAATTGATTTCAATTCAAAATAAATTGGTATATGATAGCAAAGAAGGAGGATTAGTGTAATGGAAAACAGTATGGATTATGAAGTATTAGACCATTTGATTATTGTCCATTTTACTGGTGAAATAGATTGTTCTAATGCACCAGTGTATAGACAAGCATTAAATGATTTATTTGAAAATACAAAAGAAGATATTATATTTGATTTTAAAAATACATCCTTTATAGATAGTTCTGGTATAGGACTTGTATTAGGGAGGTATAATCAATTAAAATTTGATCATAGAACCCTCATATTAACAGGATTAAATCAAGTAGCATATCGCTTGTTTGAGTTAACTGGTTTATTTCAAATTATGCCTTATTATGAATCTATAGATGATATTAAGGAGGGGATAATATGAATCAAATGGAAGTCTCTTTCAGTGCAACTTTAGATAATGAAAATTTTGCACGAACAACAGTTGGTGCTTTTTTAACACAATTAAATCCAACAATTGATGAAATTATTGAATTTAAAACTATTGTTTCAGAAGGTGTGAGTAATGCAATTATTCATGGTTATAATAACAATGCTGAATGTAAAGTTGTTATGAAAGTAGAAATAGAAGATAGAACTGTACATTTAATAATACAAGATTTTGGAAAAGGAATAGAGAACTTAGAACAAGTTAAGACACCTTTTTATACAACTGCAAAGGACTTAGAACATGCAGGAATGGGAATAACAATCATTGAAACACTGGCAGATAGTTTTCAGATAGAAAGTGTTAAAAATATAGGAACAAAACTAATCATTACTAAAAGACTCAAAGATAACGTTGGCTAATTTAAAAACATTAGACCTATTAGAAAAAGTACGTTTAGGGGATGAACATGCTAAAGAGCAAGTTGTTGAAGATAATTTAGGGCTTGTATGGTCTATAGTTCATAGATTTAAGAATAACTATTATGATAAAGAAGATTTGTTTCAAATAGGATGTATAGGCTTAATGAAAGCTATTAATCATTTTGATCCGTCTTATAAAGTACAATTTTCAACATATGCAGTTCCCATTATTATGGGAGAAATTAAGCGATATTTTAGAGACGATGGAACAATCAAAGTTTCACGTTCTTTAAAAGAGTTGAATATTAAAGTCACAAAAGCTAAAGAAGAACTCCAAAATCAAACAAATAAAGATCCTACAGTAGAAGAAGTTGCTGAATATCTAGGAGTTGATGTTCATGATGTTGTGGAGGCAATCGATTCATCTTATTATCCTACATCTTTGAATGAACCCATATATGAGAAAGATGGTTCAACAATTAGTGTAGAAGATAGATTAATTGATAAAAGTGATATGATGTGGTTTGAAAAGATAGCATTAGAAATGGAAATGGAAAAACTTGATGAAAAAGAGAAGATGATTATATATATGCGATATCAATTGGATTATAATCAAGATGTTATAGCAAAAAGATTAGGTATCTCTCAAGTTCAAGTTTCAAGATTAGAAAAGAAAATTGTTTCAAAATTAAGAACACGCTTAAAAGATGATAAATAATATGTTATAATAACACAGGGTGTTGTAAAATGAGTAAAGAATTAAAGAAGTCTTTATTAGAATATATTAAAGTTATATTAGTTACAGTTATCATAACATATATTGTTTTATATTTTGTACAAGTATCTAGAGTGGTTGGATCATCAATGGAAGCTACATATCATGATGGAAATATTATATTAGTTGATAAGTTTTTTTATAAACGTAATCAACCATCATATAATGATATTGTTGTTGTTAGATATGGAATATCTTCAGACGAAGAACAAATCATTAAACGTATTGTAGGATTACCTGGAGATCATTTGGAAATGAAAGATAATCAGCTTTATCGTAATGGAGAATTACTCAAAGAAGATTATATTCTTGAAGAAATGGTAGATAATGAGGATTTTTCATATGATATACCGAAAGGGAAAGTCTTTGTTATGGGAGATAATCGTAATAATAGTATTGATTCTAGAATGATTGGATATATTGATTTTGATGATGAAGTTGTTGGTCGTGTGTTTTTTAAGGTCTTTTGATAAGACCTTTTTCTTTTGGAGGAGATTATGAAAAAATTAAGATATGATAGGCTCGTATTGATAAGTATTATGTTATTGTTAATAGTGATAATGATTGTTTATCTATGCATAAATAAAAATCAATACTATGAATATAATGGAAATATTCAAACATATACGTGTACTTATCGACAAGATTCAAAAATATATTCATTTGATTTAAAAGCTTTTCAAATAAAAAAAGATTATTATATTTCTCTTAATGATTTATATAATATGATTGTTATTTTAGATAAAAATGCGCATGTTTATATTCATGAAAATAAGCATATAATGGTTTATGAATTAAGGCAAAAGACATATTATTTTAAATATGGACAAGATAAGATTATATACAATAATGATTGTATTAATCTTAGAGATTATGATGACCATATTTATATTTCTCATAAAAATGTATATCTGAATGTGTGTTTTATAGAAAAATTATTGTTAAATAATGAAAAAAAGATAAAAATTAAAAAGGAAAACGCTATCATTGAATAAATTTTGTTTTTTTAGTAGTCAAGGACGTTTTTTTTTGATATGATGTGTGTAATTTAAGAGCATAGTCTCTATAGAGAAAGGATGAGAAAGTATGGCTTATAAGTTTAATATGACTCGAGGTAATGCTATTTTAAATTTTTCGGAGGAGTTTTGTCAAAGTCGTTGCCAATTGATTGAGAGCGAATCTTTTGCGAAAGTTTTAGAAAAATATATTAAAAGTATAAAAAGAAGAGATACAACTGTTTATGGTTACTTGCATAACATACAAGAGGATGATGTTGATTTATTAGATAATTTAAGAGGAATTTTTAAGTTACTATTAGTTATGACAGCAGATGAAGTTTGTTTTGTCAGACCAGAAGTCAAACCATATTTCCAAGATAAAGATATGTTTGTAAAAATGGTTGAAGACATTTATTTATTTTGGAGACGTTTGCAAAGATATGCTGTTGTTTTTAATGAAACAAAAAGATCAGGTTATCAAAATGTGCAGTTTGCTGATGCCCAAAATGAATTTGAGGAATTGGTTTTAGAAGTCTATCGTTCAATAGAACAAGCATTAGGTAAAAAGGATAAAGTTATGCGTCAAATTACAGCAGGAGTTAATGCTGGATTAACGGTGACACATATGAGACCATTTTTACCATATGAATATCGTAATTTAGATGAAATTCCATTTATTGAATCAGTTGTTATTCATCCACCATTTATTACTTATTCTAAACGTAATAAAAGAGATGGTGTTTTCCCTGAAATGAAAACTAACCCAATTGAAGATAAAAAATTTGATGCAGATTCTTGGTTCTGTTATCCAGCTAAAGTAGGAGATTTATTATGTTTCGTTTACTTTAATGTAAAATTCATGGCACAGGGTGTTACATTATGTAACTTATTTGATTTAGCTGATGAAGAAGAATATAGAAATAGAAAACCAGATTTAATTTATGTTTATGGTTATGAAGATGGAGAAATGAATCAGTCATTCTATCAAGATGAATCAAATAATATGATTGTTGCTTTATTATCAGCAAATGATGATTTTGATTATTTTGGTTATATGAAGAAAATGTGTTTAACTTTACACAATGTTCAAAAAATTAACCATAGAGAGTTACCAGTTCATGGAGCAATGGTTAAAATGACATTGCATAATGGTGAAACAAAGAATATTGTTGTTATGGGAGATAGTGGCGCTGGAAAGAGTGAAACAATTGAACAAATTAAAGTTTATGGTGCAGCATACATCACAGATTTAAAGACAATATATGATGATATGGGTGTTTTATCATTAGATGATCAAGGTAAAGTTAAAACATCAGGTACTGAAATCGGAGCATTTGTACGTTTAGATGATTTAGATGCTGGATATAGTTTTAAAGAATTGGATAGATCTGTATTTATGAATCCTGATAAAGTCAATGCTCGTATTGTTATTCCAATTACTGATTATAAAGATGTTGTAGAAAAACATGATGTTGATATGTTCCTATATGCTAATAATTATGAAGAGGGTGGGGATGCACTTCATTTCTTTGATAATGCAGATGAGGCACTTGAAGTATTTAGAGCAGGTAATCGTATGGCTAAAGGAACAACAACAGAATATGGTTTAGTTGGAAGTTATTTTGCTAATCCATTTGGACCTGTTCAAAGAAGAGAACAAACTGAACCAATCTTACAAGATTATTTTAAGAGAATGTTTAAACAAGGTGTAAAAGTTGGTCAATTACGTACAAGACTTGGCATTAAAGGAAATGAGCATAATGGACCAAAAGATGCAGCTATTGCTATATTGAAATATTTAACAGGTGAAGATGAATTAAAGGAATTACCAGAAGAAGAATAGAAAAATCTATTCTTTTTTCATATTTATTTGATAATAGAGTTTATTCGTAATACAATTGTTTATGAATAATCTTTTTATTTTGTGAAAAAAATAAGAATAATGTTATAAAATAGGATAAAATGTTATTGTGTGGAGGAAAGGGTATGGATATACATAAAAAACGTTGGATTTATATTTTAAATGGGTTTATTGTTTTATTATTTATGGGCTGTGGATTAGCCTGGAGTATTTTTATGGTTCCAGTAGAAACTGCTTTTCATTGGACAAGAGATCAAACATCATTAGCTTTTACGATTAATATCTTTTGTTTTTCTGTAGGAAGTATTTTGACAGGTGTTTTAAGTAAACGTTTCTCTTTTTCTATTTTATTAAAAGCATCTGCAGTTATGATGGGGATTGGATTTTTAGGAGCTAGTTTGATGAGTGCTGTATGGCAACTATATTTATCTTATGGAATTTTAGTAGGTGTGGGAATTGGACTAGGATATAATTGTGTGATTTCTGCATGTCCTTTGTGGTTGCCAGAAAAGGAAGCAACAGCTACAGGTATTTTATTGATGGGTTATGCTTTAAGTACAGCTATTTTTGGTCCATTGCTTAATACATTGATAGAGTCAGTAGGTATTGTCAATACATTTAGAATACTTGCAATTCTTTGTAGCATAGGTATATTCTTAGGCAGTATTTTGCTCCGACAACCTAGTGTTGATGAAGCAGGACAATTACCTCAAGTTGAAAGACATGCTGGAAAAAAATCATATAATGTTATTACTTCTCAAATGATAAGAAAACCTATCTTTTGGACATATTATTTAATTACTGTTTTATTTGGAGGTGTAGGATTGATTGTCATTAATCACTGCTCGCCAATGTTAACAGAAGGCTTGGCTATGAATGCAGGAGCTGCAGCACTTGTGATAAGTATGACTTCTATAGCAAATGGTGTTTCACGTTTTATATGGGGAGTTATTTTTGATAAAATGGGTGTAAGTAAATGCTTATCACTCATTGCTGGATGTTTTACTTTAGCAAGTATTGGTTTATATATTTCATTTTTATATAATATAACAATTATATTTATTATCAGTGCATGTTTGTTATTGTTTTCTTATGGTGGAAATGCAATTACTTGTCCATCAGTTATTAGAGAGTTATTTGGTCATCGAACATTCTCTTTAAACTATTCTGTTCTTGCGACTGATGCAGTTTTTACATCATGTTTCCCATCGATTGCAGGAGTTGTTCAAGTTGCAACACAAGGATATCAAATACCATTAATGATTCTTGTTGTTGTTTCTGTTCTTTCTATTTTAACAGTTATTATTTTTTCAAAAATGTATCGTAAACAATATGAAACAATATTAAGAGAATAATAAAAAAAGATGATTTATTTTCATAGAATAAATCATCTTTTTGCTTATTAATAAATTCCTTGAGAAATCATTGCTGCAACAACTTTTTCAAATCCAGCAATATTTGCTCCTTTGATTAAGTCATAACCTAATCCATATTTTTCAGCAGCAGCTACAGAAGAATCATGAATATTAATCATAATATCATGTAATTTTTGATCAACTTCTTCTGCTGACCAATTGTATCTCATAGAGTTTTGAGCCATTTCTAATGCAGAAACTGCAACGCCACCAGCATTAGCAGCTTTAGCAGGTCCTAAAGTTCCACCATTTTCTAAGAAGTAAGCAACAGCATCAGGAGTTGTTGGCATGTTTGCACCTTCAATAATATATTTGACTCCATTAGCAACTAATTGTTTAGCTTCTTCTAAACCGATTTCATTTTGTGTAGCACATGGGAATGCCATATCAACTTTTAATCCCCATGGTTTTTCACCAGGATGGAATTCACAACCAAATTTTTCAGCATAATCTTTTAATTTAACATCATTAGATCCTCTGATTTGTAATAAGAAATCAATTTTTTCATCAGTTGTAATACCTTCTGGATCATATACATAACCATCTCTACCAGAAATAGAAACAACTTTTGCTCCATATTCTTTTGCTTTAATACATACACCCCAAGCAACATTTCCATAACCTGAAACAGCAATTGTCTTTCCTTCATAAGTATCATTAAAATGTTTTAATACTTCTTTTCCATAATAAACAGCTCCAAAACCAGTAGCTTCTGGTCTAATTAAAGAACCACCATAAGGCAATGGTTTACCTGTTAACACACCATTTTCAAATGCACCTCTAATTCTCTTATATTGACCATATAAGAAACCAATTTCTCTAGCACCAACACCAATATCTCCAGCTGGAACGTCAATATCTGGTCCAATGTGACGATAAAGTTCAGTCATAAATGATTGACAGAATCTCATGATTTCAGCATCTGACTTTCCTTGTGGGTCAAAGTCAGAACCACCTTTACCACCACCAATAGGTAAAGTTGTTAATGAGTTTTTAAAGATTTGTTCAAAACCTAAGAATTTAATAATTCCTAAGTTAACAGTTGGATGTAATCTTAAACCACCTTTGTATGGACCAATTGCACTTGAGAATTGAACACGGAACCCTCTATTAACATGAACTTTCCCTTGATCATCTTGCCATGGGACTTTAAACATTAAAGTTCTTTCAGGTTCTACCAATCTTTCAAGAATAGCCATATCTTCATATTCTGGATGAGCTGCAATAACAGCTTCTAAGCTTTCTAATACTTCCTCAACAGCTTGAATAAATTCTGGTTGATCAGTATTTTTAGCTTTTACATTTTCTAATACTCTTTCAATATAATTCATACTTTTATCCTCCTGGCGCTATTATAGCACGTTGATAAATAAAAATAAACACTTTAATAAATTATTATTATTAAATTTATAAAAATTTTTAAAAATAATTATCATTTTGTCAAAAAGTATGAAATATGTTAAACTGTTGTTGGTGATAAATAATGAAAAAGAAATTTAAGGAATATAGAATGTTTTTACTTTGTATAATGATGTTATGTGTATTTGTTGGAATGGCTATTTACTATTTTATCAATAAAAGTATGCCACGTTTTATTGCAATGTTAATTTTTTCTTTTATAGCTTTAACACTTGTACTTGGAAGATTTAATATTGTTCTTTTTGATGATTCAATGATTCTATATGAATGGAGATTAGCAGCTATGTTACCCATTATTGTTGATTATAAAGATATTAAAAATATTGAAAAAAGATCAAAACATTGCATTATTGTAGAGCATAAAAAGAAAACCAATATTTATGTTTTTAATAGTGAAAAATTTTTGGAGACTTATTATCATATGAATAAGAAAGATAAGTAATAAAATTGAACTTTTTTAGCTCTATGTCAAGAGTGGAGGATAAAGGGTTAACTATTAGTGATAGTTAGTCCTTTTTTTGTGTTTTTAACTTTAGTCGGTTGAGTACGTGAAATGTAGGAGAAAAAAAACTACCTGTTATGTGAGTAGAAGTTATATAAAACAATCACCTTTTTGATTATGATGGAGTTGTTTAATATACCATTAATAAGAAAGAAAAGGTGATTATCAGAACTAAGAAAGCATATTCATTAGTACACACAAAAAGGATGTGTAAATACAATATTGTATTCACACCTAAGTATAGACGAAAAATCATTTATAATCAGTATCGAAAAGACTTAGGAGAAGTATTAAGAACATTATGTAGATACAAAAAAGGAGTAGAAATCATAGAAGTACATCTCATGAATGATCATGTATATATGTTAGTGATGATTCTACCTAAATATGCAGTATCGTATTTTGTAAGATATCTTTGGTAAAATCAAAATTGGACATAATCTATAACCTCCTTAATGTTTTTTGTTGCACTTAAATTTTAAATTGAAGTTATAGTTATGTCTATTTTTATATTAAATAAAACTGAGAGGTTTATTTAAATTTTTCAGTTAATTATAGAGTTAGAATTCTTTCTCTTTTCTTTTTTGAATAAAAAAATACTAAAAATAATAAAAAAATAAAATAAAAAAAGATATATTTTCATAAATAAATTGACAGATATTATGAATATGAAGTATAATTACTTGTGTAGGATTGTGACTATTCGATTAGGCAAGACCTAAAAAGCATTTTTTATTATTGCTTTTTAGTCTTGCTTTTTTGTTTGTTCAAAAATGAAAAATAAGAAAAGGGAGGAGAGAAAGGGATTTATAGAAATGTATTTAATGTTATTAGAAGATTAAGGGAGGAAATGAAAGAAATGTTAAAGAAAGTTTTAAAAGTTGTAATCGCAAGTTCTTTGGCGTTTTGTACTTTGAACTTTACGGGAAAATCAATGTTGACAAATGTTCAAGCATTAGAAGAAACACAAAGTACAAAGGAATATGAAATTTATCCAATTCCACAATCAATAGAATATTTAGGTGGGGATTTTGTTATTTCTAAAGAAGTCAATATTGTTTATGATTCAACAATTGATAATGTGACAAAAAATAGAATTAAAGATATTTTTGATTCTAAGAGTATAAAAGTAAATGTCTCAAATGAAAGTTCAGAGAGTATGACAAATGTTTTAATTGGGACAAATAACTCTAAAGGTTATGTTGATCAATATTTCGATAAAAATATTGATCATAATGAATCATTCTTTAATAAGATGGATTCACATATTGTTTATGTAAATAATAAAACAATTGCAATTTTAGGAAAAAATACAGATGCATCATTTTATGGGGCAACTTCTTTAAAACATATATTCAATCAAATAGAAGGAAGAACAATTCGTAATTTAAGAATTGATGATTTTGCTTCAACAAAGACGAGAGGTTTTATTGAAGGTTATTATGGAATTCCATGGAGTGATGAAGATCGTATTTCTTTAATGAGATTTGGTGGAGAATTTAAGATGACATCTTATATTTTCGCTCCAAAAGATGATACATACCATAGTAAAAAATGGAGAGATCCATACCCAGCTGAAAGATTAGAGGAAATACGTAAAATGGTTGAAGCTGGAAATGAAAGCAAATGTCGTTTTGTATGGACAATTCATCCATTTATGGTTGGTGGAATTACAGAAAGTAGCTTTGAACAAGATATTAAAAAAATTGAAGCTAAGTTTGAACAATTATATGATATTGGTGTTCGTCAATTTGGTGTTTTAGGTGATGATGCTGGAGGATTACCACGTTCAGTTGTTATTAGAGTAATGGATCATTTACAAAAATGGGTAGATTCTAAAGGTGATGTTTATAACCTTGTGTTCTGTCCAGGTGGATATAACAATGCTTGGTGGGTAGAAGGCGAATTAGATGATTATGATCAAGGTTTTGATGAAGATATTCAAATCTTCTGGACTGGTGAAGCAGTATGTCAACCAATTGAACAAAAGACATTAGATCATTTCAAGACAAGAGATTTACCTGCTGGAGCATCTCCTAGAAGAAGCCCTTTATTCTGGTTGAACTGGCCAGTTAATGACATTAATATGAAGCGTTTAATGATGGGGAAAGGTTCTTTATTATATACTAATGTTAATGTTGAAGATTTAGAAGGTGTTGTGACAAATCCAATGCAAGAAGCTGAAGCATCTAAAGTAGCTTTATTTGCAATAGCAGATTATGCATGGAATGTAAAAGCATTTAATGATGATAAGAGTTGGAAAGATTCATTTAAGTATATTGATACTGATGCTGATGAAGCTTTATATGAAATGGCTAAACATTTAAGTGATCCATCTCCAAATGGACATGGATTGAATTTAGCTGAATCTGAAGAATTAAAACCTTTATTAGATGAGTTTAAAGATATTTTTGCTCAAGGAAGTGATATTCGTGATAAAGGAGAAGCTTTAATAACAGAATTTGAAAAGATTATAAAAGCTTGTGATGATTTTGATAAACTTTCTCAAAATGAAAATTTAAAAGAAGAAATTAATCCTTGGCGTTTATCTTTAAGAGATATAAGTGAAGCTTGTATTGAGTTGATTCAAACAGCTATTGCTTTACAAGATAATCAAAATGATGAGGCAGTTACTCATTATACTTTAGCTGTGGCTAAAATTGAGGATTCTAAGAATCATATACGTCATAAGATTAATAATCAAATTGATATTGCTGAAGCAGGAGCAAAACGTATTATTCCATTTGCTGATTATTTAAATGGAGAATTATCAGTTACAATTGGAAGTCTTATTGATACAAGTAAAATTATTGCTAAAGTTATTACAAATCGTAGTGATACACCAGCAGGAAATTTAGAAAATTTATTAGATAATAATGAAGGAACTGAAGTTATTTGGAAAAATCCAAATAGTACAACTGAGGGAACTTACATTGGAGTTATGTATAATCAAGTTATAGATATTGATAATGTTACTTTTAAAATGGCACATGGTGGAAATGCAAGAGATACTTTTAGTGCTGCAAAAGTTCAATATACTATTGATGGAAAAACATGGCTTGATATTGCAGGAAGTGAATATAGTGATACAAGAGCGCTTATTGAGTTAAATGAATTAGGTTTAAAGGCAAAGGGAGTTCGTATCATATCTACTCAAGATAAAGGAAATATGTGGTTAGGATGTAAAGATATTATTGTTAATGATGTTAAAGATGAACAAGAACAACCAGAAGTATTAACTGGAATACCTTTTATTGAGAATATGGTTCAAACATACACTGATACTCCAAACTTAAGTATTTTAGTTGATGGAAACTTATCTACTGGATTAGATTTCCGTGATAGTAATGATCCAAAAGATGATGCTATTTATAAGGATGCAGCTGTTGGATTAGAATTTAATTCAAAACAATCTATTGGTGTTATGAAATTATATCAAGCAGATGGAGATAAGGTCTCACACGCTGCAATTGAATATCGTGTGGATGGAACATGGAAATTATTAAAAGAGTTATCTGATTTAGGTGGTGAAGTCATTGTTGATTTCGGTGGTGTAGAAGCTGATGCTGTACGTTTTAGAAATCTTGATGAGAACACTCAAAAATGGTGGAAAGTTTTTGAAATTGTTGTTGAAAAAGATAATGGATCATTTACACTTTCTCCATTGTATAATACAGAAAACATGGTGGTTAGATCTGGAAACATTAATAATATTATAGACAAAAATACGAGTACAAATGCAGCATTTGCTAAATCATCAGATTCTAGTGATTCTGATAAAGATAATACAATGGTTGATTCATGGGTTGGAGCTGAATTTGATAAAACTATTGAAGTTGGTGAAGTTAATATTTCTCATGGAAATGGTTCAAAGGACAAAATTGCTAAAGCTGCAATTGAATATCGTGTTAATGGAGAATGGAAAACTTATCAAACATTGAATAATGTTCCATATGAAATAACAGTAAATATGGGTGGTATTTCTGCTGATGCAGTTCGTATTCGTAACTTAGAAAAAACAAATGGTTGGTGGCAATTTAATGAAATTTCAGTAGCAAAATATGATAGCTCAACTGATAATACTCCATTAACAAAAACAATTATAAAAACAGAGAATTTTACTGGTGTTTGGTCAGGAAGCGAAGCTAATTTACTTGATGGTAATGATTCAAGTGGTGTATGGTATCAAACTAATGGTAATAAAACTGTTGTTGGAGACTATCTAGGATTAGATTTAGGTAGAATTGCGAATTTAGGAATTTTCCATGCTGCTGTTGGATTAGATAGTGGAGATAAATGGGTAAAATATGATTTAGAATATTCAATTGATGGTGAAAATTGGACAAAGTTTAAGTCATATACTGGAAATAGTTCTGGACAAGATGTTATTAATGAAGATATGTCTGGAATTAGAGCACGTTATGTACGCCTTATTAATAAAGAAGAAAAAGCATCTTGGGTTAAGTTTGGCGAAATTAATGTTTTGGAAAATACATTATTACCTACTGCTGAATATACATATACAAATGTAAATTCTTTAAAAGACTTACAAGTTATTCATTCTTTAGAACAAACAAAAATGGTTACTGTCAATGGTTTAACTCTTCGTTCTAATGAATATATTGGTGTGAAATTAGAAAGATTAAAAGATTTATCATCATTAGAAGTTGATGTTCCTAATGGATTAACATTAGAAATTTCAGAAAATGGTGTTGTATTTAATGAAGTCACTGATCAAAATATGGTTGGAGATGCTCGTTATATTCGATTAATAAACAAAGGTAATCAAGCAGTGTCATTTGATTTAACAAAATTTATTGTTAATTCTAATGAAATTTATGATCTTGATGTAAGTGAATCAAATAGATTTACAGTTCAAGATAAAGGAAACTTATTTGATAAGAATCGTGCTACTGAAACAATTTTCCAAGGAAGTCAAGTTGAGGGAGCTTATGTTACTTATGATTTAGGACAAGTTATTGATTTACATACATTTAAGGTTGTTTCTAGAGATAGTAATACAGATTTCCCACGTCATGCTAAGATTTCTGTTTCTGACAATGGAAATGATTGGACAGAAATTATGACTTTTGGAAATCAGGATGGAACAGAGAATCCTGGTGAACGAGAAAATACGGATACAGTTCAAGATATTTTACCAGTACATGAAATTTCTTATAACACAAAAGAAGTTAGTGATTTAAATGTTAAAGCTCGTTATATCAAATTTGAAATAACAAAAACAAAAGTTGGAGCTGATAAGTGGGTTAGATTTACTGAATTTGAAATTAATAATGGAGAACCTCTAGCAACAACAACTGATCCAACTGTAACATCTACAGTTCTAGGACAAGTTGGATATGAAGTTTTCAATATTATTGATGGTAATACATCATCTGCATTTAAACCAGCTAAGAACGAAGGTGGATCACTTGTTTATAAAGTAACAGATGAAACACAAAGAAATAAAATAACTATTCTTCAATCTCCAACTGCAATTTCACAAGCAATTGTTTATGCAGAAGTTATTGATGAAGCAAATGGTGAACCACATTATGTTGAAGTGGGTACATTAAATACAACTCTAAATGAGTTCATTTTGCCTGATACAGTTGAACATTTATTATCTGTAAAGGTAGAATGGAGTCAAGATCAGGATATTTCTATCCAAGAATTATTATTAAGTCGTGTGGCTTACATCAGTGTTGACAAAACACGTTTAAATGAAGTTATTGCTCAAGCAGAACAAACTGATACATCTTCATGGACAAAAGATAGTCAGGAAGCACTTCAAGCAGCTTTAAAATACGCAAAAGAAACAAATGATAATGATTATGTTTCTAAATCAATTGTAGATTCTACAATAAGTAAATTAGAAAGCTTATTAAGTCATCCAGATTTAAAAGGTGATTTAACAGAAGTTCAATCTTTATTAGCAAACTTGAAAGACTTAAATAACGATGATAATTTATATGTAAAAACTACTTTTGATAAACTTCAAAGTGCTATTTCATCAGTTGAAAATTCTATGAAAGATGTAGATAATATTAGTGAAAAAGACGTTGTTGTTTTAAAAGAAATATTGCAAAATGCAAGAGATCAGTTAGTATTTAGTGCTATTCCTAAAGAAAATCTTCTATCTTTTGTGGAAAGTATTCAATATGAATTAAGTATATTAGACGAAGAAATTTATCATAAAGATTCATTAGACAATTTAAAAGATATTCTAAAAGATTCTCAAGAAATGATCGAAGCAAATGTCACAGCTGCTGAATATATTGAACAATATAAAGCCTTGAATGAAGCTTATGATTTAAATGAATATGCAAAAGATTTAATGAATCAAATTAAAAAGTATGATGTTATTGTTTCTGATTCATTTGAAGAAGCATCATATAAGAATTTTGAAACTCAATTATCTACAGCAAAAGAATTGATGAATTCGATTACTGATAGTAAAGATGTTTTGAAAGCTTTAGAAGCATTAGATAAAGCATATAATGATTTAAAACTTGATTTAGACAATATTTTACCTCAAGTTGAAACATTTGAAAAAGATATTTTAGGTCATAAAGAAAACTATACTTTATCTACAGTAAATCCTTTTGATAATTCTGTTAATGATGTGAAAAATATGCTTAAGGACTCATCAATTGATAAAGTTGAACAACAAAAAATAGTAGAAGCTATGTTTGCTCATTATGATCAATTAGTTAATATTCAAATGTTGAATGCGGAAATAAACGCATTTGAAAAAGCTGATTCAGATCGTTTTATGAGTGCAACATATAGTGAATATAAAAAGGCTTATGATCGTTTAGATGTGAAAGAATTGAGAAATGATGCTTCTCAAGAAGAAATTGATCAGGCTGTAAAAGCTTTACAAACTGCTAGACAAGGACTTGTCAATAAAGCAACTCAAAAAGAAGTTCAATCTTTAGTTGATCAATTAAAGGATATTAATGCAAAAAATTATACAACTGAATCATATTCTAAAGTATCATCTTTATTAAAAGATATTGATGTGAAAAAAGAAATT
Organism: Candidatus Stoquefichus sp.; assembly: GCA_021768625.1. GTDB lineage: Bacteria > Bacillota_I > Bacilli_A > Erysipelotrichales > Coprobacillaceae > MGBC163490. The sequence continues at coordinate 17,314 of JAETUM010000038.1, forward strand.
TCTCAAAAAGATTTTATAAAGATGAAAGACAATGTTAATGAAGTTATTTTAGGATTGGTAGATATAAGAGAGTTGGATAAAAAAATTAATCAAAAAATTGATGAAAGCTTATATACAACTGAATCATATCAAATTTTAGCAGACTTATTGGATGAAGCTAAGAAGTTGAGAGTGAATGGAACAGAAGCAGATATCATTATCATGATTGATAAGATTGATGCTGCAATCAAAGGATTGGTAAAAGTTCCTGCTATTACACCAACAGATCCAGATGATGATATTAATAGTGACGTATTGGGTGAAGAAGTTGATACAACAAATAAACCAGCAAAACCAGTTGTTAAACCAAATCAAACAACAAATATAAAAGATGTAAATGGTGTACAAACTGGAGATGTTACTATGGTAGCACCATATGCTATTTTAGCAGTATGTGCTATTGGAATGTATATGGGAATAAGAAAGAAAGAACAATAAGATTATATTATTATATAGACATTTACAAAAATCGTGTGGTTATATGTCATGATAAAGAGGTCGATCTGACCTCTTTTTTATCACTTAAATCATTGTCAATTTTTATTTTTGTATTTGCTTCGTTATTTTCAAAAAAGTTTTAATGTGGTTATATCAGCAAAATCTTCAAGATGTCCTTCATATTTATTTTGTCCTTCAATAGGTTCATTGTTTATTCTTCTTCCTTCATATGTGTAAAATAAATTGATGATTGCCTGTCTCCAGTTTAATAATGAATATCCGATTTCTACAAATGAATGAATCCCTGATATAAGATATGTGCTTATGATAATATCAAGCTCATTTCCTATTTCACCTACATCAGATGATGATATATTGAATATAGTTCCTTGAGTTCATATGCATATTTAAGTTTGTTATTTATATTGAGCATTTTTTCCAAAAGATATGATTTGGAAACTTTGTATTTGGAATGTTTGTTGTATTTAAAATGATTGTCAGATATTTTTAGACTGTTAATAAACAGAAGATCATGCTTATATTTTAACAAATAATATTTATTTGAATTTTTATCATTCTTGTATCTGTTCATCACTTTACATCTGATTTTATCAGGTTCATCACTAATTTTCTTGATGGCATGGAATGAATCAGTACAACATAATGCAATAAGAAAGTAGGTATGTATTATATTTTTGTAGTTTTCATACATATCCATAGATATGAATTTGATCTTTGATCTTTCTTTTTTATCAATCATTTTAAAGTAATTTCTTAAATATGTTTTTTTGACTCAAGAACATCAATGATAAGACTATTTTTAAATCCAACAAGAAGACAAGGTATATTCATTAAATATTTCGATAACTTCAGTAATAGAGATATGTGTCAATCTTAAGACAGAAGAGAAAGTCTGATTATACTCCTTAAGAAGAAGGGAATGATTGATTAGCCTGTTCTTATAGCCATGAACTATTTTTGAAAATGAATGAAGGGAAAAAAGAGTAAGAAGATAATAGTTTATATCATTCTTAAAAACATATTCTAAGGATTGAATATTTGGCTTTTCTAAATTCAGGGATCTCATGATAATATCTTTAATAGGCAGTCGCATCCTTTCATGAATAATCTAGATAGCACAAACGTCATATCATAAAAGGCTTTTATATCAAACAAAAAGGATACTGCACTCAATTTTAAAAAGTATTATTCAAACACACACTAAAATTTAAATAGTCTTTTATTTATACTAGGTAGGATTTTATTATATTTAAATATGTGATATATAAGAATAAAAATATATCAACAAAATAAATACAAACAAAAAATTAAAAAATCCTTTTTTTATTATACAAATTATGTTAATATATAAAAAATGAGGTGAGTTTTATGAAAAAAACAATTTTAAACACACAATTCCATCACCATCATTGGAACACTTAAGGGTTATATCTAAGGAATAGATACAGCCCATTTTGCGTATATAAAACTTGGGTGTATCTAATGACAAAGAGAAGTAAGGCGAGTCATTAGGACTCGTCTTTTTTAATAGGAGGATACAAAAATGGAAGAAGTGAAATATTTAATACCAGAAGAAAGCATTGATGCAATTATGAATAATGTTTCTGTTTTAAGAGAAATTGAAAATGATTTGAGAACAATTTTCACAAAAAATCATTATTTAGAGGTATTGATGCCTTCTTTTGAATATGTAGACTTATATAATGATATGGATATAGGAATTGAAGAAGAAAAAATGTTTCAATTTATTAATCATGAAGGAAAGAGAGTTGCATTAAGAACTGATTTTACTGTTCCACTTGCTCGTTTATATAGTAGTCAAAATGAACAAGGGGAAAAAAGATATTGTTATTTTGGAAAGGTTTATCGTAAGGAAAAAAGACATAAGGGAAGAAGTAGTGAATTTTTTCAAGCGGGTGTTGAATTGTTAGGTAAAGATGGTTTCGATGGAGATATTGAATGTCTAACTATTATTCAACAAACAATTCAATGTTTAAAACTTAAAGAAATTAAAATTGAAATTAGTTCTGCTAAGTTTTATAAACGTTTATGCGAATTGGTGAATGATGATTCATTTGTAAAGATATTAAAGAAAAGAGATATATCATCTATTGAAACTTTAATTCAAAAAAAGAATATCCAAAGCCCATTAAAAGAATTACTTATTCAATTACCACAATGTTTTGGAGATATTGCTATATTGAATGAAATGATAGAAATGATACAAGATCAACAACTTAAAGATTCATTAATAGAATTAAGAGAAATGTATGAGAGATTAAATATGAAAGATGTTTTTAGCTTTGATTTAGCGATGACACCAAGTATGAAATATTATACTGGAATCATGATTAAAGGATATTCTCCATATAGCGCTGAAACAATTATTAATGGAGGAAGATATGATAAATTAATGAATCATTTTCATAAAAATGTTCCTGCAATAGGATTTAGTTATGATTTGAGTCATATATTAACAGCTCTAGAAAAGGAGGAAGAAATAAATGCTTAAAATTGCTATAACAAAAGGACGTATTGAGAAACAAGTTTGTCAACTTCTTGCTAAAAATGGCTTTGATATGGATCCAATCTTTCATAAAGATAGAGAATTATTAATAGAAACTGAAGACGGATTATCTATGATATTTGCAAAAGCAAATGATGTTTTAACTTTTTTGGAACATGGTATTGTAGATGTAGGGTTTGTTGGTAAGGATACATTGATTGATAGTGATTTTCATGATTATTATGATATGTTAGATTTAGATATTGGAAAATGTTATTTTGCGGTTGCTGCTTATCCAGAATATAAAACAAAAGAATATAAAAGAAGAAAAAGAATTGCTTCTAAATATACAAAAGTTGCAAAAGAGTATTTTAGTTCTAAACAAGAAGATGTTGAAATTATAAAATTAGAAGGTTCAGTAGAATTAGGACCAGTTGTTGGTTTAAGTGATGCGATTGTTGATATTGTTGAAACAGGATCTACACTTAAGGCTAATGGCTTGGAAGTCGTTGAGAAGATTTGTGATATTTCGACAAGGATGATTGTTAATAAAGTGAGTTTAAAATTTAAAAAGGAAGAAATATTTCGCTTAATTGATGCATTAAAGGAGGAAAAGTAAGATGCTAAAGACATTAGATTTTAAAGGAAATTATGAAGAAATTGCAGAAAAGTTTTCAACAAGAAAAGAGGAAATATCTAAACAAGTCAATGATACTGTCAATGATATTATTAATGATGTAAAAAATAATGGAGATAAAGCTTTAATAAAATATGCACAAAAATTTGATGGTTTTATGATTGATGATCCAGTTCAATTTATAACAACAAAACAAGAAATTTTAGATGGTGTATCTAGTGTTGGTAAAGATTTTATGAGAATACTAGAAAGAACGAAACAACAATTGATAGACTTCCATCAAAATCAAGTTGATAAATCTTGGTCATTATATAAAGAAAATGGCGTTATGATGGGACAACTTGTGAGAGGATTGGAAAGTGTTGCATTATATGTTCCAGGAGGAACTGCTACTTATCCATCAACAGTGATGATGAATGCTATTCCTGCAAAGTTAGCTGGTGTCAAGAATCTTGTTATTATTACTCCAGTTAAAGAAGATGGAAAGGTGAATCCAACAATTTTAGCAGCTGCTTATGTATGTGGTATTGAAAAAATTTATAAAGTAGGTGGAGCACAAGGAGTTGCTGCTGTAGCCGTAGGGACAAATACAATTCCAAAAGTAGATAAAATTGTAGGACCTGGAAATATTTATGTAGCAACTGCGAAAAAGTGTTGTTATGGAATGGTGGATATTGATATGGTTGCAGGACCTAGTGAAATTTTAATTATTGCAGATGAGAATGCAAATGCTAAATATGTTGCAGCTGATTTGATGAGTCAAGCTGAACATGATCGCTTAGCAAGTGCCATTTTGGTGACAACTTCTGAGAAATTGGTTGAAAGTGTCAATCAGGAACTAGAGAGACAAATGTCTTATTTATCAAGAACTGATATTATTAGAGAATCTTTAGAAAATTATGGGGGAGTTATTTTTGTTGATAATATTCAAGATGCCTTTGATGTATCAAATTATTTAGCTCCAGAGCATTTAGAAGTTTTGGTTGAAAATCCAATAAACATGTTGCCATTAATTAAAAATGCTGGCTCTATCTTTTTAGGAGAATATACACCAGAACCATTAGGAGATTATATGTCTGGAACAAATCATGTCTTGCCAACTGGTGGAACAGCTAAATTTTATAGTGCATTAGGTGTATATGACTTTGTAAAATATTCTTCATATAGTTATTATCCAAAACAAGTTTTATCAACATTTCGAGATGACGTTGTGAAGTTTGCTAAATTAGAGGGATTAGATGCTCATGCTAACAGTGTTGCTGTGAGATTTGAGGAGGAATAATATGAGAACAAGTTCTATTGAAAGAAATACCAAAGAAACAAAAATTAAGATGACATTAAATTTAGATGGTAGTGGAGATGCTCATATTCAAACAGGCATAGGATTTATGGATCATATGTTAGAATTATTGGCATTTCATGGAGAGTTTGATTTAAATGTTGAATGCCAAGGAGATATTCAAGTAGATAGTCATCATAGTGTAGAAGATTTAGGTATTGTTTTAGGTATGTGTATTAAGGAAGCGTTAGGAGATAAAAAGGGAATTGTACGTTATGGACAAATGAGTATTCCTATGGATGAGGCTATGGTCACAACAACGTTAGATTTAAGTGGGAGACCATATCTTGTTTATAATGCAAATTTACCAATGCCTATATTGGGTAATTATGAAACTGAAATGACAAAAGAGTTTTTTAAGGCAGTCAGTGATCAAGCTTTAATAACATTACATATTCATGAGAATTATGGTGAGAATACACATCATATTATTGAAGCGATGTTTAAAAGTTTTGCGAGAGCATTGAAGCAAGCAGTTTCTATTGATGAAAAGAATAAGAATAAAGTTGTATCTTCTAAAGGTATCTTATAGGAGGAATAACCATGATTGTGATTATTGATTATAATATTGGTAATTTAAAAAGTGTTGAAAATGCTATTCAAAGAATAGGATTAAAAACAGTTGTTAGCCGAGATTATGATGTTATTAGACAAGCTAAAGGTATTGTTTTACCAGGAGTAGGAACTTTTCCAGTTGCTATGGAGCATTTAAAAAAGTATCATTTAATTGATATTTTAAAGGAAAGAAAAGAAGCTGGTATTCCTATTTTGGGAATTTGTTTAGGGATGCAAATTTTATTTGAAAAAGGAACAGAAGTGAAAGAAACAGAGGGTTTAGGTTTTTTAAAGGGAGAAGTTGATTTGATGCAAGTTGATGCAAAGATTCCTCATATGGGATGGAATGAATTAATTTTTAATCAACAACATCCTTTGTTAAAAAATATAAAAGAAAAAGATTTTGTCTATTTTGTTCATTCATTTATGGCTCATGCTAGTGATGATGAATTGGTTGCTTATTGTGAATATGGTGGAAAAAAGATAACTGCATTAGTTGGAAAAGATAATGTGATGGGATGCCAGTTTCATCCTGAGAAAAGTGGCGAAGTAGGAAAGAAGATATTATTAGCATTTAAGGAGATGGTTTCATGATAGTTATACCTGCTATTGATTTAAAAGATGGACAAGCAGTTCGTTTATATAAAGGAGATTATAAACGAAAAACAGTTTATTCTACTCAACCTGAGAATATTGCTTTAGAATTTGAAAAAATGGGTGCACATTATTTACATGTTGTTGATTTAGATGGTGCTAAAGAAGGAACAACAACAAATTTAAAAACAATTCAAAAAATAAGGGAAACAATTTCTATACCTATGGAATTAGGTGGAGGTATTAGAAATATGGAAACTGTTGATTTATATCTTCGTGATATTGGAATTGATAGAGTTATTTTAGGAACATCTGCTATAGAAAATCCTACTTTTTTAAAAGAAGCATTAGAGAAATATGGCCCAAAACGCATTGTTGTAGGTGTTGATATTAAGAATGGTTATGTTTCTACTTCGGGTTGGCTAAAAACATCTGAAGTTTATTATTTAGACTTTTTAAAAGAATTAGAAGATATAGGTATAGAATATATTGTATGTACTGATATATCAAAAGATGGTACATTAACAGGACCTTCATTTCCATTATATGAAAGCATTCGTAAAAATAGTTCTATTCAATTTGTTGTTTCTGGCGGAGTGAAAGATGCTCAAGATATTTATCAAGCAAATGAAAAGAATTATTATGCTTGTATTGTAGGAAAGGCATATTACGAAGGAAAAATTGATTTAAAAGAGGTGATTTCATGCTTGCAAAAAGAATCATCCCTTGCTTAGATATAAAAAATGGAAAAGTTGTCAAGGGGATTAACTTTGTCGGATTAAAAGATGTAGGAGATCCCGTAGAATTAGCTAAACAGTATGATTTGCAATGTGCTGATGAAGTTGTCTTTTTAGATATAACAGCAACTTATGAAAATAGAGATATTATAAGAGATCTTATTGAGAGGGCTGCAAGTGAATTATCTATTCCTTTAGCAGTTGGTGGAGGCATTCGTACAATTGATGATTTTCGTATGATTCTTTCAAGTGGAGCAGATAAAGTATCAGTAAATTCTGCAGCTATTAAAAATCCACAATTAATTAAACAAGCTTCTGATGAATTTGGTGTTCAATGTGTTGTTGTAGCTATTGATGCAAAGCAAAGAGAAGATAAAAGTGGATATGATGTTTATATTGCTGGAGGAAGAGAAAATACAGGAATTGATTTAATTGAATGGGTACAAAAGTGTGAAAAGCTAGGTGCTGGTGAAATATTACTAACATCTATGGATAAAGATGGGACAAGAGATGGATTTGATATTGATATGTTAAATGCTGTATTAAATGTTGTTTCTATTCCTGTTATTGCAAGTGGTGGTTGTGGAGGTATTGAAGATATTGTTGAAGTTTTTGAAAAAACCAATTGTGATGCTGCCCTTGCTGCTTCTTTATTTCATTATAAGGAAGCAACTATTGACGAAGTGAAAGAGGAATGTGCTAAACATCATATTCCAGTAAGGAGAAATATATGAGACCAAATTTTGAAAAAATGAATCATATGATACCTGCTATTGTACAGGATTATCAAACAAAACAAGTTTTAATGATGGCTTATGTTAATGAAGAAGCCTATGATAAGATGTTAGAGACAAAACAAACTTACTTTTATTCTCGCTCAAGAAATGAGCTATGGCATAAAGGTGAAACATCAGGACATTTTCAAAATATTAAGGGTATGTATTTAGATTGTGATCAAGATACATTACTTATTTATGTTGAACAAATAGGTGTAGCTTGCCACACTGGAGCATATTCATGTTTCTTTGAAGAGATTATTCCTTTTGAAACATTGGATATTTTTCATGAACTCTATGATTTAATTGAAGATCGTAAAGTTCATCCAGTTGAAAAGTCTTATACGAATTATTTATTAGAACAAGGTGTTGATAAGATTTGTAAGAAAGTAGGAGAAGAAGCAAGTGAAACAATTATTGCTGCCAAAAATAATGATAAAGAAGAATTGATTGGTGAAATTAGTGATCTTTTCTATCATGTTTATGTATTGATGTCTCAACAGGGTGTTACTGTTGAAGATATTGAAAGAAAATTGGGAGAAAGACACCAAGTTGTTGGAAATAAAAAAGAATTTCATAAAAGAGGAGATTATTAACGAAAAGATTAATAATAACAAGATATATTTTGTTATTATGCATCATGATTTTTATAACAATTTGCATACATTATTTATGGATTACTCCTGTTATTGATATGGTTATAAGTAATGACTTTTGTAATAGAACACTGAGTATGTTATTAGTGTTTGTTGTAGAACCAGTTGTTTGTGTTCTCATTGATGTTTTTTTAATAGTTGATAAAGAAAAGAAAGTTTTTAATGAAATATAGTTTTATAAAAGTAGTATGTCTAATAAAGTATAGATTTATTAACATGCTATTTTCATTTTATATAAGTATGAAAAAAGTGTTGAAAAGATATAATGATAATTAAAGGGTTGAGTTTTTTTACTCAGCCTATTTATGTATACGAAAAGGTTGTTTATCAAATTTAAAATTATTGACATACTTTTCTTGATAAACTTTCATTAATTAAATTGATATATCCTCTTTATCAACGATATACATATCCATGATAACTGTTCTTCCTTTGATATTGTCTAACTGATGTTGGATATTGATATTTATAATAACATTCATAGCATGGTATAAAACGAATATTTATACAATGACTTTTATAAAAATGATATAGTATGAATGTTTATTAAAAGATTGGTAATACTTTCAATGAGGTGAATAAAATGGAATTTAAAGATAGTCAAACAAAAGAAAATTTAATGAGAGCATTTGCTGGAGAATCACAAGCAAGAAATCGTTATACATTTGCAGCAGAGGTTGCCAAAAAACAAGGGTACCCAATGATTGAGAAAACTTTCATATTTACTGCTAATCAAGAAAAAGCACATGCAGAAGTTTTTTATAATCATTTAAAAGAATTATCTGGTCAAACGATTTTTATTGATGGAGGATACCCAGTAGATATTTATGATGATGTTATTACTGCATTGAAAACAGCAGCACATAATGAATATGAAGAATATGGAGACGTTTATCAAAATTTTGCAGAGGTTGCAACTCAAGAAGGTTTTATGAAAGTTGCTCAAGATTTCAAAAATATTGCAGAAGTTGAAAAAATGCATGGAGACCGTTTTGCTAATTTATCAAAAGGTTTAGAAGAGAATTCATTATATCAAGCAACAAATACAGTACGTTGGATGTGTTTAAACTGCGGGTTTATATATGAGGGAACAAGTGTTCCAGAAAAATGTCCAGTATGTGATCATGAAAAAGGATATTTTATTCGTTTAAATACTGCACCATATACATTAGATCAATAAAAGAGTGATTTGTTTCCAATGTCATTAAGTTAAGGATTTAATGACTGTTGAGGAATACATAAAAATGTATCCCTCTTTTTTTATTTTAAATTTTACAAAAAAAGCATTGACATCAACACAAAAGTATGCGG
>JAETUM010000039.1 GCA_021768625.1 Candidatus Stoquefichus sp.
ACCGAACACAGAAGTTAAGCATCATAACGGCGACGATAGTGGTCATGCGCGACAATAGCAAGCTGCCAGTTTTTTTATTGGATACCTTCCTTTCGGTATCCTTTTTTTATTATTCTCTTTCTTTATATCGTCTTTTGTAGTAAAATAAATTATGACAGAACTTTAATATTATAAAGAGTAATTATTTTACTTCATATGAAAGGAGATATTAAAGCTTTTATCTTTAATAGTGATGACTATGAGAAATAAAAAATACTTTATTAATATAGCTATTATTTTACTAATCGGTGGAGCTTCTATATATTTATCTATCGGAAAACAATTTGATCAAGTTATTAACGCATTTCAACATGCTAAATTTACATGGATTATTATTATGGCTGTTGTTATGTTTTCATATTATTTATTTGACGCATTATCATTATGGTATTTTGGGAGAGCTTATAAAAAGGATTACTCTTTTAAGCAATCTTTTATAAATGCTATTAGTGGTACTTTTTTTAATGGGATAACACCATTTGCTAGTGGTGGACAATTTGCCCAAGTTTATATATTTAATAAACAAGGAATCCCTCCTACAAATTCATCTAGTATTTTACTTATGTGTTTTATTTGTTATCAAAGTGTTTTGGTGTTGTATACTGCTGTGGTTGTTTTATTAAATTACAATTACTTTGTTCATGAACAAGCAGGTGTATTTAGTTTAGCAATACTAGGTTTTTTTATTAATTTTGCTGTTATTTTGGGTCTTTTTGGTGGTGCCAAATCAACAAAACTACAAAATTTTGTTACACATACAGTGCTTAAGTTATTGAGTAAATTGCATATTGTCAAAGATTATGAAACAACGTGTGCAAAGATAGAACAATATCTTAGTGATTTTAGAGAACAATTAAAGTTTTTGCAGAAAAATGTTCCTGTCCTTATGAAATCATGTTTTTGTAATTTTATTAAATTAACAATTATTTATAGTATGCCTTTTTTTGCAGCCATTGCTTTAAATTTAGATGTATCATGGCACCAATTTTTTGATTTTATTGGGTTATGTTCATTTATATATCTCATTAATGCTTTTTTGCCTATCCCAGGAGCTAGTGGTGGTAGTGAGGGCGTTTATGTATTGTTATTTAGTTTTTTGGGCTCAGTAGGCACTTCTTCTTCATTATTTTTATGGAGATTTATGTCTTATTATCTTGGTTTAATTATTGGCGGATTAGTTTTCTCATTCAATAGAGAAATTAATAGCTCAAGATTGGAGTGATTTAATGAATATTGCATTATTTACTGACACATATTTACCAGACATTAATGGTGTTGCGACTTCTACAAGTATTTTAAGAAATGAATTGGTAAAACATGGACATCAAGTTTTAGTAGTGACAACTGTTTTGCCACATGATTCTTCATATGTTGATGATGAGCAATTTGTATTAAGATTACCTGGTATAGATTTAAAAAAACTATATGGTTATAGAGCATCAAATATATATTCCATTAAAGGAATGAGAGAAGTAAGAGATTTTCAGCCAAACATTATCCATATACAGACAGAGTTTGGTATAGGAATTTTTGGTAAGATTGCAGGAGAAATTTTAAATATACCTGTATGTTATACTTATCATACTATGTGGGCTGATTATTCGCATTATATTGCTCCAGGTAATATAAAAGCAGTAGATCAGGTTGCTAAAAAGATAATAGAAAAAATATCTAAAATCTATGGAGAAACATGTTCTGAACTTATTGTTCCATCACAGAAGACAGCCGATGCCTTAAGAGAGTATGGAATTTCTAATTCTATTAATGTGATTGGAACAGGATTACAATTAGAACACTTTTCTAAACAAAATGTTAATCATAAATTGATGAATGAAATTATTGATCAATATCAACTTAAAGATAAGTTTGTTGTTACTTTTTTAGGAAGAATTGCACCTGAGAAAAGTGTTGATTTGTTAATAGAAGCAATGTTAGATATTTCAAAACAAAGTTCGCATATTTGTTTAATGATTGTTGGTGGAGGACCTCAGTTAGATGAATTAAAAGAATTGGTTTTACAACATCATTTAGAAAATTTTGTCTTTTTTACAGGACCTAAAAAGAAAGAGGATGTTCCTTCTTATTATCATGTTTCACAGTTATTTGTATCAGCTTCTATTACAGAAACACAGGGATTGACGTTTATTGAAGCAATGGCTAGTGGAATTCCTGTTCTTGCAAGATATGATAAGAATTTGGATGGAGTTATTTTAGATGGAAGAAATGGTTATTTCTTTGATGATAAAGATGATTTGGTTCAGAAAATTATAGAATTATCTCATAGTGATTTGACTTCTCTTTGTGAACATGCTGTGGAAGATGCTATGCAATATAGTAGTGAGAACTTTTATAAAAAGATAATGAACGTTTACCAGAAGGCTTTATCAAAACATCATTACTGTTATAAAGTTGTTTCTATAGTTCCTGATAAAAATAAAAGTTATCAAGTATCTTTTCAGTTTGATAATCATCATGTTATTTTGAACTTGCCATCACAAGTTGTTGAACGTTATGGGTTAAGTGTAGGGCAAGTTGTGGATAGAGAAGAATTGGATGCTTTAAAAGATCATGAACAAGTGAATAAGGCGTATCAATTAGCTTTAAAATATCTTACTTATAAAGATTATACTTATGCCAAAATGCAAAAGAGATTATCTGATAAAGGTGATTTTGATGAGATTCAAATTGATATGATTATGGATATATTAGTACAAAAGAACTTAATTGATGATTATGAATATACAAGAAATTATTTTAATCGTTCCATAAAATTAGGAATTGGAATCAATAAAATTGTTTATAATTTGAAGAAAGATGGTGTTTCACCATTTATTATTGATGAATTTTTAGAGACATATTCTCAAGATTTAGAATATGATAAAGCTATTGAATTAGTTAAGAAACTATTTTCTGAGAATACTACAAAGCCACAATATGCTCTTATACAAAATATAAAGAATAAATTATTTAATAAAGGTTTTTCAAAAGATGTTATTGAAAGGGCAATAAGTGATTTTGATTTTACTATTCCTAAAGAGCATACAAAAATGTTATTGACAAAGGAATATCATCGTGTTTATAACAGATATAAGAATCGTTATGATTCACATATTTTAAAAAGTAAAATCATTACCTTTTTGGTTCAAAAGGGATATGAATATGATGATGTTATTGAAATAATTGAAGAATTATGGGAGGAATCTAATGATAAAAATTAATGAAATGAAATGTGGAGACGATAATGTTGAGTTCACAGCATTAATATCACATGTAACATCTGGTAAAACGAATGGCGCTAATAAAAGCAACTATTTAAGTATTGTTTTTCAGGATGAAACTGGAGTCATTGATGCAAAGTTATGGAATGCTTCACAAGAACAAATGAACTCTTTAACTATAGGGGCTGTTGTAAGAGGTAAAGGAGATATTATTAAATATAGTGATGATAGACAAATGAAAATAATTAGTATTGATAATGTTTCTTATCAAGAATCTCAACAGGTTCAATTTTTATCTAAAGCTCCTATTAGTTCAGATAAAATGATTGATGAGATAAAGGATTATATTAAAAATATTTCTAATATGAAGTTGTATACTTTAACAAAGTATTTATTTGAAAATAATGTTGAAAAGCTCAAAATATATCCTGCAGCAAGTAGAAATCATCATGAATTTGTTTCTGGATTAGCATATCATACTTTATCTATGTTAAAAATTGCAAAATCATTAATAACTATATATCCACAGTTAAATGCTGATTTGATTTATTCGGGAATTATCTTACATGATTTAGGAAAAACGGTTGAATTGAGTGGTCCTGTTGTTCCAAAATATACTTTGGAGGGAAAATTATTAGGACATATCTCTATTGCTCAAGCGATGATTTTAGAAGCGTCAAAGACATTGAATATAGAAGGGGAAGAAGTAACTTTACTTCAACATATGATTTTGTCACATCATGGAAAGAATGAATATGGATCACCTGTTTTACCACAAATTCGAGAGGCTGAAATCGTTTATCTAATAGATAATATTGATGCAAGAATGAACATGTTTGATAAAGCATTAGAAAATGTTGAGTATGGTGATTATTCGAAGCGTATATACGCATTAGAAAACAGAATGATATATAAACCTAAAATGTATGAATAAAAGATAGGAAACTATCTTTTTTTATATAAAAAGAAGTAAAGAATTATTCTTTACTTCTTGTTTTAGGTTTATTAATAATATCAAGATAGAATTCTTTCCACATTTTTTTGACATGATCTTTTGTATAGTACTCACTAATTTCTTGAGAGTAGCGACTATACTTTTGGTATAATAGTGGATCATTATGCAGAGAGTTTAATTGATTAGAAAAATCATCATTGTTATTAGCATATAAATATTTTTTAAATAAAATATCTTCATATAGTTTTAAATCTCTTAAAAGAAGAGGTTTATAGCTATTAATTGCCTCAAGTATAGACATAGGAAATAATTCATTATATGATGGCATAAAGAGTACATCAGCAATATTATAAATATCATTCATTTCTTGTCTTGGAACAATGCCTATAAACTTTACATTTGATGGTGGGTTTTCATAGAGCTCTTTGAGTTCATCATAACCATCAGTAATCACACCAAATGAAAAACCACCTGCCCATACAAATGTCATATGAGGATTTTTGAGTGCAACCTCTATAAAATCTTTGACACCTTTTCTTGTTTGAACTTGTCCTACTCCTAGAATAACAAATTCATCTTGACGAATTCCATATTTCTCCTTTGTTTCATTAATCTTATCATTTGTTTGTTTATAAAAGGAGTCCTTTGAAACATAATTGGGTATATATTTAATCTTTTCTCTATGAATCCCAAAGCGAACTAAATCATCAATAAAAATAGGATTAACAACAATTAAATAGTCAGCAGTATTGTAAAAATAAGTGACATACTTTTTAAAGATACCAAATGCTGATTTTGGTAAACGAATACTGCCATCTAATGTATCAGGTAAAAAATGAACATATGCAACATTTACGCCTTTATTTCTTTTCATTTTAATTAAATATTCAGGTAAAATTGTATGACAATGAATAATATCAGCTGGTTTAGAATCATTAACAGTAACATCAAAATATTCACTTAATTCATCCTGAATTAAAGAAACTTGTTCTAAATATGCACTTCCAACTCCTTGACCATCAACTTTATCAGCATTGGATAACATATTAATTTTAATCTTTTTCATATGATCCTCCTTTCTTTATATGATAGGTTTTAGTTCATAATACGATTATAAATTTTATCTAAATCAATGTCTTTTGAACGATCAGTGAATTCAGGGTTGAATCCTTCATGTGATTGATAACGTGGAATAATGTGAATATGAAAGTGTTTAACAGTTTGACCAGCAACCTCATTCATATTTGTGATAATATTAAATCCTTGAGCATTTAACTTAGTTTCAAGCTTTTTTGCAACAGTTTGAGTCACTTGAATTAAGTGAGCTAAAACATCTTGATCAACATCTAAAAAATGATCATAATGCTCTTTAGGAATAATGAGTGTATGTCCATCTGTTGCTTGACTTAAGTCAAGAAAGGCTAAACATAAATCATCTTCATATATAATTTTTCCAGGAATCTCATGGTTTGCAATTTTGCAAAATATACAGTTATTCATAAATATCCTCCTTAATTATTTCTATTTTACACCAAAAGAAAGAATAAGGGAAACCCTTATTCAATATATTGGCTAGAAAGTTGTTTAATTGCATCTTTGATCTTTGAATCATTGACTTTAAAATTATATTTCTTTAAGTAAATACCTTCTACTTCTGTTTGTAATTCTTGATCACTTGTTAGAGCATCAATATACTCATTTTTGTTTTCTTTCTTTGTATCATAAATATAAAGAACTGCAAATGTATTATCACTTAGTGTAATAGGATCACTATAAACACCATCTTTTTCAACTTTAGATAAAGTTTCTAATTTTTTGATTAAGTTTTCATCTAATGAAGAATTCTTTGTAACAATACCTGCATCTTCAGCATTATCAGCATATTTTTTCATTTGTGCATCAAAATCTTTTTCTTCTTTTGCATTGCTAATAATTGTTAAAGCAGTAGATTCTTTAGAAACAATAATTTTTTTGAAACGAACAACTTGATATTGAGATAATAAATTATCAAGATTTTCTTTAATATATTTATTTCTTAATAATTCTTGTTTAACATCTGGTAGTAAAGCTTCTTTGATGTATTCATCTTTAGATTCATAACCGATAGATTTAGCATAACTATCAAGATCACCATTCGCATATTTTGCGTACATATCTTCTCTTTCTTTTAATAATTTATTAATTTCTTTTTCATCAGTAACTTCTTTATCTGCAATTGCTGTTAAAACATCATTAAGAACTTTGCTTGAACCATAAGTATCTAGTAACTCTTCAAAATAATCTTGTTTAGTAATTTTAATTCCTTCACCACTGATAAGTTCTGAAGAACCATCAGTAACCTTTACTGAGTAACTTGAAGAAGAACAAGCTACAAGTAAACCTGAGCATAAAAGTAATATAGCTAATTTTTTCATTTTGAATTACCTCTTTCTTCTTCTCTTGCTTTCAATGCTTCATTGACAACAGTTTCAACTTGCTTTTTCATATTATCGTCTTTATATGTGAGTTTATAACTATTAAATGCGAAGTACATTAAATAATTATCATATGCAAGTAAAGGAGAATCAATATCTACTGTTTTTAATTCTTCTTTAATTTTTGCTTTATCTGTACTTACACAATGTAAAAAGTAATAACCATCAGTTCCTTTGATTCCTTTAGAAACTTTTCCTTCCTTTAGAGAAAAGGCTGCTTTTTCTACATCTTCTCCATATTTGCTTGTTAAATCTAATGTAGAATCTACAACTCCAATATTTCCCTTGGCATTACTAGAACTATCGTCAGAATATGAAGTTGCAATATCTGCAAAGCTTTTATCAGTTTTTAAAAGATTTTGAACTTCCTTTAGCTTTTCTGTCTCTTCACTTGTAGGATTACTTACATCATTCATTGAAACTTTGATGATACTCATAATACGAGGAGATTCTTGCTTATAATAATCATCATAAACTTCATCAAAATTATCTTTCACATATTTTTTTATAAATTCTGAGTATTGTAATGATTGAATCAAAGATTGTTCATAGGCATCAATGTCTTTATAACCACCTTGAGCAAGAGCACTTTCTAATTGTGCATCAGCTTCATCACCATATTGGCTTTTATAGTTAGCCTGAATATTTTCAATGATTTGAGATGCATTTTCTTTCATATCACTCGTTACTGGGAATTTTTCTTCGACTAATTTTTCTAATACATAATTGAATAAGACTGTTTGTCCACTTTTAGAAGATGATAATGATGTATAAACATCATCTGCAAGAATACTCTTTCCATCAATTGATGCAAGAACATCTTTACCATTTTCTTGAACAGTAGATGAACATCCACTCAAGATAAGGATACTTGCTAATGCAATTCCACATAATTGTTTTCCTTTCATATAAACCTCCTTGATATAAACACTATAATTATACACGATATTAATAAATTTTCAACTTTTGTAGGCCATAACACAAAATTTACCATCATTTTTCCATATTATATAGTGTGCATAGAAGGAGGATATTTTATGGAAAGAAAAAAATTGGATTGTCAAATTGAAATTGCTATTGTTTTATTTATACTATTGATTATTTTCAGTTGTTTTATATTTTAGATAAGGAGGGATATATATGGCTCATCAAGGATCATTTACTTTAGTTTTAGTTTTATTCATCTTATTGGTTATCATCTGTGGTATTTGCTAATATTTGATGATTTAATAAAGTAAAGATAAATAGTGAAGAAGATTAGAATCTATGAATAGAATCTAATCTTTTTTCTCATATAAAAAAATAATGGTATGAAATATAGTATTTTATTATTCATTTATATATTAAGAAAAGCTGTGTATAATATAGATATTAAAATTATTATCGTATAACTTGTCAATGTATTCAATTTTAAGTAAAATATATGTATTTGAAAGGGGCGTATTTTATGTCAACTTTGATGATTAAAGATCTTCATGTCAATGTTGGAGAAAAAGAGATTTTAAAAGGTATCGATTTAGAAATAAAAACAGGAGAAATTCATGCAATTATGGGTCCTAACGGAAATGGTAAGTCAACACTATTATCTGCAATTATGGGACATCCTAAATATGAGGTAACCAGTGGAAGTATAACGTTAAATGATCAAGATGTATTATCTATGAGTGTGGATGAAAGATCACGTGTGGGATTATTTTTAGGAATGCAATATCCCCAAGAAATTCCAGGTGTAACTAATTCGGATTTTTTAAAGGCAGCTATGAATGCACGATTAGAAAAACCTATTTCATTGTTTAAGTTTATTAGAACTTTAGATAAAAATATTGAAGAATTAAATATGGATGAAAATTTAGCACATCGTTATTTAAATGAAGGTTTTTCAGGTGGAGAAAAGAAAAGAAATGAAATTTTACAAATGAAATTATTAAAACCTCAATTTGCATTATTAGATGAGATTGATTCAGGATTAGATGTGGATGCACTACATGTTGTTAGTGATGCTATTAATTCAATGCGTAGTGATGATTTTGCATGTGTTATGGTTTCTCATTATGAAAGATTGTTTGAATTGGTTAAACCAACTCATGTACATGTATTAGTTAATGGGAAAATTGTTATGAGTGGTGGTTATGAATTGGTTGAGAAGATTGACCAAGAAGGATATGAATGGATTAAAGAACTTGGTATTGAGATGCTAGAAGAAGAGGAAAAGAAACCTATTATATTAGAATCATGTGGTAAGAAGGAAAGTTTCAAGAATGAATAATTTTGAATTGAATAGTTCTTATTTTATTGTTTTTAAGAATCAAGAATGTATTCAATCCTCTTTACCAAATGAAGTGCATTATGACCAACATCATTTGGTATTTCAAAACAAAGAACCAATAGAAATTCAAACAGTATTTCTATTAGATAATGATGTTGATTTTTCAATAACTTATACATTTGAACAGAATACACAAGTTCATATTATCGAAACAAGAATTTTACAAAATCAAGCATCTTTCCATAAAATTATGAATTTAAAAGAACAAGCTATTGTTCATGTGTTCCATGAGAATAATTCACAGCACTTAGAAAATGCTAATGTGAAAGAAGAAGTTTATTTACAAAGAAATGCAGTATGTCATAGTGGCTATGCTGAATTATCAGATAGTAGTGTTCATGGTGAGTATCTTTATTACTTAGATGGTGAAAATGCAGATGCGAAAGTACGTATGGCTATTTTATCAAAGGAAAAAGAAAAGAAATATTTCAAAGTGCTTATACAACACAATCAACCTCATACATATGGACAGATGGATAATTATGGAGTTGTTAAAGATCAGGGACAATTAACAATTGATGGTATTGGAACAATTACAAAGGGACAACATGGTTCATCATCTCATCAAACAAATAAAATTATGGTTTTTGATCCTGATTGTATAGCAAGTGCTAATCCTTATTTGTTTATTGATGAATTTGATGTGAAAGCTTCACATGCTGCTGGAGTAGGAAAGATGGATGAAGAACATCTTTATTATTTACAAAGTAGAGGTTTAACAAAGAAACAGGCTATGCAATTAATTACTTATGGATATCTAAAACCTGTTATTGAAGTCATAGATAATGAAATGTTAAAAGAACATTTTGAAAAAGTTTTATCAAAGGTAGGTGCATAGTATGTTTGATGTTGATATTGTGAGAAAAGATTTTCCAATGCTCAATGGAAAAATGATGCATGATCATCCCTTGATTTATTTTGATAATGGAGCAACGACATTAAAGCCACAAGTTGTTATTGATGCTGTTTGTGATTATTTAACAAATTATTCAGGTAATGCTCATAGAGGTGATTATGATTTATCCCATGAAGTTGATGAACAATATGAAAAAACAAGAGAAATTGTCAAAGACTTCATTCATGCGAGACGTAAAGAAGAAATTGTTTTTACTTCTGGAACAACAGACTCTTTAAATCTTGTTGCTTATGGATATGGAAAAACACATTTAAAAGCTGGAGATGAAATTTTAATAACAGTAGCAGAACACGCTTCTAATACATTACCATGGTTCGATATTGCTAATGAAGTAGGTGCTGTTGTTAAGTTTGTAGAATTAGATGAAAAGGGACGCTTAACATTAGAAAATGTTCAAATGGCAATGAGTGAGAAGACTAAGATTTTGGCACTTGCTGAAGTTACGAATGTGCTTGGATATAAAGCTCCTATGAAAGAAATATGTTCTTATGCTCACCAATTCAATGCAATTGTTGTGGCAGATGGTGCACAAAGTGTTCCACATCAAGAAACAAATGTCTATGATACTGATGTTGATTTTCTTGCTTTTTCAGGTCATAAAATGTGTGGACCTACTGGTGTAGGTGTTTTATATGGGAAATATGATTTGTTATGTGAAATGAAGCCAACACGCTTAGGTGGAGGATCAAATTCACGATATAATAGTTGTGGAGTTGTTACACTCAAAAATCCACCATATAAATTTGAAGCTGGAACACCTAATATTGAGGGTGTTATAGGTTTGGGAAGTGCTATTACATATCTTTCTCATTTAACTATGAGAGATATTGAAGCATATGAAAAGGAACTACGTAATTATTGTATTGATAAAATGAAGACACTTGATAATGTAGAACTTTATAATGAAGAATCTACAGGAGCGATAGCTTTTAATATTAAAGGTGTTTTCTCACAAGATGCAGCAAGTCTTTTTAATACATATGGTATTGCTGTAAGAGCAGGACAACATTGTGCAAAAATATTAGATGTGTTTTTACATGTTTCATCAACATTGAGAGTTACTTTTTATTTCTATAATACAAAAGATGAAATTGATCAATTTATTGAAGTATGTAAGAAAGGGGATGACTTTTTAGATGCGTTCTTTGGATAATCCACAAATTTTAAGGGGAATTATTATGGATCATTATGAACATCCAAGAAATCGAGGTTTAATTGAAGATGATTCATACCAAAAAATAAATATGAATTCAGATACTTGTATTGATAATTTAGATATTCAAGTGAAATTTTCTGGTGATAAAATTGAAGATGTCCGTTATGATGGAGAAGCTTGTGCAATTTGTACATCATCAACTTCAATTATGAGTGAACTTGTTATTGGAAAAACAAAAGAAGAAGCAATGAATATTATTGAAAATTATATGAATATGATTTATGAAAAAGATTATGATGAAGATCTTTTAGAAGAAGCCATTGCTTTTAAAAATACACATAAACAAGCTAATCGTATCAAATGTGCGACATTAGGATGGAATGGTCTTGTGAAATTAATTGAAGAAAGTGAGGAATAAATATGGCTATAGATAAATATGATATTCCTACAAATAATGAAGATTTTGATTTTAAAGATGAAGATGTTTCTATTTTTAAAACCCCTAAAGGGTTAAGTGAAGAGATTGTAAGAGAAATATCACAAATCAAAGGTGAACCCGAATGGATGTTAGAATATCGTTTAAAATCTTTGAAATGTTTCTTGGAAAAACCAATGCCTACATGGGGTGTTGATCTTAGTCAAATGGATTTTGATGAATATACATATTATAATCGCCCAAGTGATAATAAAACAGATAAGTGGGAAGAAGTTCCTGAAACTATTAAGAATACATTTAATAAGTTAGGAATTCCAGAAGCAGAGCAAAAGTTTCTTGCAGGAGCATCTGCTCAATATGAATCTGAAGTTGTTTATCATAATATGTTAGAAGAAGTGAAAGAAAAGGGTGTTATCTTTTTAGATATAGATAGTGGATTAAGAGAATATCCAGAAATATTTAAAAAATATTTTGATACTGTTATTCCTTATAACGACAATAAATTCTCAGCTTTAAATGGTGCTGTTTGGTCAGGGGGATCATTTATATATGTTCCACCTGGAGTCAAATTAGAGAAACCTTTACAATCTTATTTTAGAATTAATTCTGAAAGAATGGCACAATTTGAAAGAACACTTATTATTGTTGATAAAGGATCAGATATTCATTATGTAGAAGGATGTACAGCCCCATCTTATTCAAAAGACTCTCTACATGCTGGAGTTGTAGAAATTGTTGTTTTAGAAGGAGCAAAATGTCGTTATACAACAATTCAAAACTGGTCAAAAAATATTTATAATCTTGTAACACAAAGAGCCAAAGTTTATAAAAATGGGGCAATGGAATGGGTAGATGGAAATATAGGATCATTAGTAACAATGAAATATCCAACTTGTGTATTAGCTCAAGAAGGAGCAAAAGGAACATGTGTAACAATTGCAGTGGCAGATGATGTTCAAATCATTGATTCTGGGTCAAAGATGATCCATTTAGCACCACATACATCTAGTCAAATTATCTCTAAATCTATTTCTCGTAATGGTGGTAAGGTTAATTATCGAGGATTAGTTCGACATAACAAAAAAGCAATTGATGCAAAAAGTAAAGTAGAGTGTGATACTTTGATTCTTGATGAAAAATCTACAAGTGATACAGTACCAACAAATATGATGCTTAATAATGATTCTATTATTGAACATGAGGCAACAGTATCTAAAGTATCAGAAGATCAATTATTTTATTTGATGAGTCGAGGGCTTACAAAAGCTCAAGCTACTGAAATGATAGTTATGGGATTTATTGAACCTTTTTCAAGAGAATTACCAATGGAATACGCTGTTGAACTTAATCAATTATTGAAACTTGATTTTGGAGAAGATAGTATTGGATAAAAATGAGATTAGAAAAGTCATGAAAAAAAGACGTCTTCTTATGGAAAGGGAGACGTTTTTACTTCATAGCCAAAAAATTATTGAAAAAGTTCAACAACATGATTCTTATAAAAAAGCAAAAACAATAGGAATTTATGTGAGTCTACCTGGAGAAGTAGATACAATTCCACTTATCCAACAAGCTTTAAAAACACATCGAGTTTGTGTTCCAAAAGTTATAAAAGATGAAATGGAATTCTATTATATTCGTTCTTTAAATGATTTGAAAGAAGGAATATTTCATGTTTTAGAACCGATAACTCATGAATTAGCTGATGCAAAAGATATTGATTTAATGATTGTTCCTATGCTAGCTTTTGATAATCAAAACTATCGTGTTGGATATGGGAAAGGATTTTATGATAAATATTTTGCGAAAGATTACAATGGATATAAATTAGGATTAGCGTTTTTATATCAAAAAGTTCATCAAATAGACATAGATATCTATGATTTACCATTAGATGAGATATTAAGTGAATAACATACAATGTATGTTATTTTTTTTATTTTTTCACATATAATGAAATGGTGAAGAGTATGAAAAAATGGATAATTATAATTATGTGTTTATTATCATTTTTTATTGTTTCAATGACATCTCTTTATATTCATTTAATTCCCAGCATGAAACAATATGGGAAAATGGAAGTAGAAAGATTTAATCAATTAATTATATCTCATTGTTATTTTACAGATGATTCACAATATGATGATCTTGTTATTATTGAAAGAGATGATGAAAAAAATATTCAACTTATTGATTTTGATATGGTTAAAGTGAATCAACTCGCTACAAATATTGTCATGGATATAGAAAATACTTATGCTTCAATAGAAGAAGGAAATTATCAAGCTCTTGATGATAGTTATTATCAAAGAAGATTGAAAGAGGTATCCCAAAATGGAATTATTTCAAAGGTATCTATTGCTACATTATTACATCTTCCGTTTTTTCAACCTATATTTCCCACAATTCCTATTCGATATAAGCATTTATCAAGTGTTAGTGGGTCAATTACTAAAAAGATTGAAAACTATGGAGTAAACCATGTTATGGTTGAATTATCAATAGAAGTGACAATGAATTTAACAATGATTTATCCATTCTTTGAGCAGTATCATTCTCACACTATAAAGATTCCTGTTTTATTAGAAATATTTCAGGGACAAATACCATTGGTATATACACAATAGAAAGAGGAGTTCAAGTGAATCATATTTTAAAACTTTATTATGGTATCGAAATGGAGGTTCAACCCCCACAGTATTTCCACTTTCAAAATCAACTTTATTATTTTTCTTGTGTGCAAAATCCACATGCTTTTTTAGAAGTTTTTCAATATTATCGTTATCTTGTTCAAAGATGTCAATGTCCAGGATATTATTTGGTTAAAAATAATAATGAAGATGTTATTTCTTATCAGCATGTTCTCCTTATGTATCATGATAGTGAGTTTTCTTTTCAAAATTATTTATCAGCTTTCTTACAACCCTTAGGAAATCAGCGATTATTTATATCTCATATTAAAGAACAATGGATATGTAAAATAGATAGTGTTAAAGATTTAGTGAAGCAATATGCCTATAGTTTTAAACATAATCCAGAATTGGTTTCGCTTATTTATTATTACACTGGTTTAGCAGAGAACTGTATCAATATATTAAATGAGATATTATCTATTCATAAAGATGCTTCTATTACAATGGGGCTTGCCTTAGAACATATGATTAGTGATTATGTTTATGATTTATTAAATCCTATGAATTATGTTATCAGTTCAAGAATGAGGCATTTGGTTTATTTACTAAGAAGTCAATTATTAACTTATGATATGTTAAAAGAAGTATTAGAAACATATTATTTTGATGTTTATGAAATTTTGTATTTTTATGCTCGTTTATTTTTTCCATCACATTTTTTTAATGAGGTTTTATCACAACAAATATCTCAAAAAAGAATAGAAGAATATTTTGTTTATATTGAAGAAGAAAGGAAAATGTATCAAGAAGTGACAAAAATTCTCTCTTTCTATGTATCACTTCCTAAAATAAGTTGGATAAATAAGAAAAATATGATATGATAGGGATAATATGTGAAAGGGAAAGTAGTAATGAATTTAACAGAAAATATTTTAAGTGATATAAATTTAAGGAAGTCTTTGATTGAATTGAGAAAGTCATTTCAAGAAGATGCATCTTTTGAACTTCCTTCTCAATTAAAAGATAAACTTGTTTGTTTATTGAAATATGAAGATCCTAAAGTTAGAAAAAATGCTGCAATACTATTAGGGTATTATCAAGGGACTATACCTGTTCTTTTAGAAGCTTATTATCATGAAGAAACAGAATATGTGAAAGAGGCTTATTTAAAAGGAATCAGTCAACAAAATTGTCATAAATATTTATATGAATTAAAGAATATACAACAACAATTATTAAATACTGATGAAGTCTTATCAAAACATATACAAGCACAACTCAAAGTATTGAATCCTATAATTTTAAAATATCAGCCACATAAGAAAAAGCTTATCAAATTAAAACATCAACCAATAGATGTTATTTTAACAACATTACCATATTATCAATTTGTTGTTTTTGAACATGTTTTATCATTATTGTATAAACCTATTAGTCAAGGAGTTCTGGTAAGAACTGATTCTCTTTATGATTTACAATCCATACGTGTTTATAAAGAAATGTTATTTCCAATAGGTGCTTCATTACTTAATCCTTGTATTGAAGATATAACAGAAGGGCTAGAAAAATGTTACATTTTGAGTGTTCTAGAAAAGTTATACGATGAAAACTCATTCTTTTATTATCATGTTGTTGATGAGCTTAGAGAGAAGAACCCACAATTAATTAAACAAGTTTCGCAAAAAATCTTTGAACTTTATCCTCAAAAATTACTTAATTCATCACATAATTATGATATAGAAATTGTTTTAAGAGAAGTGAAAAAAGGGACTGTTAACATTTATTTAAGACTTTCTCATCTTAGCAATCCAAGATTTAATTATCGTAAAAATGTTATATCAAATTCAATTCATCCATATGTCGCAGCAACACTTGTTCAAATTGCTAGACCATATATGAAAGACGATGCTAAAGTTTTAGATCCTTTTGTTGGTACTGGAACTTTGTTGATTGAGAAAAATATAGTGAAACCATCTCATTTCTCTATGGGAGTTGATATATATGGCAAAGCTATAGATATGGCTCGTAAAAATACAAAGATAGCCAATCAAACAATTTATTATGTTCATAAAGATGCATTGAGATTTTCTAACAAAGAAATGTTTGACGAAATCATTACAGATATGCCAACATATGCTCAGTTAAGAGATGAAAAACAATTAACTGATTTATATGATCGTTTTTTTGCTCGTATTCATCGCTTGGTGAAACCAGGAGGATATGTTTTCCTTTATACAAGTGAAATTGCTTTGGTAAGAAAGAATTTACGTTTACAAGAAGGTTATCTTTCTTTAGAAGAACATTATGAAATACCAAGAGGCAAAAATATGTTTTACTTCTTTATTATCAGACTGAAATAATCCTATGATAAATAGGATTTTTTACTAGGAATCATGTATTATATATATTTATTAAGATGTGAAGATAACAGTTTGTATACTGGAATAACAACAGATGTTGATAGAAGATTTCAAGAACATATTCAAAAAGGGAAAAAAGGAGCTAAATATACAAAAATGCATGTACCTATTTGTATTGAAGCTATTTGGCAATGTGATACACGTTCAACTGCATCTCAATTAGAGTATCAATTGAAAAAACTGGCAAAAGGAAAAAAAGAAAAAATAGTGAAGGAGTCTCATTGTTTTCAACAATTGTTGAAAGATAAAGTAGATATAGAAAAATATAAACGAATAAAGTAGAGGAGGAAACTTTATGGAAAAAGTAACATTAGGAAGAACACATATTACTGTTAATAAGAATGGTTTTGGAGCATTGCCAATGCAGAGAGTTACGAAAGAAGAAGCTCATATTCTTTTAAGAAAAGCATATGATCATGGTATACGTTTCTTTGATTCAGCAAGAGCTTATACTGATAGTGAAGAAAAAATAGGGTTATCATTAAGTGATGTAAGAGAGGATATCTTTATTGCAACAAAGACAATGGCTTCAACTGTTGAAGAATTTTGGCGTGATCTTGAAACAAGCTTAGAAATGTTAAAAACAGATTATATAGATATTTATCAGTTTCATAATCCTTCTTTTTGTCCAAAACCTCATGATGGCAGTGGATTATATGAAGCAATGTTAGAAGCAAAAGAACAGGGAAAAATTCATTATATAGATTTAACCAATCATAAAATTCATATTGCTAAAGAGGCTGCTGAATCTGGGTTATATGATACAATTCAATTTCCATTTAGTTATCTTGCAAGTTCACAAGATCTTGAGTTAGTTAATATTTGTAAAAAGCATCATATTGGTTTTATTTGTATGAAGGCTTTATCTGGAGGATTAATTCATCGTAGTGATGCTGCATATGCATATTTAGCACAATATGATAATGTTTTACCAATATGGGGTATTCAAAAAGAAAGTGAATTAGATGAATTTCTTTCCTATCAAGAGAATCCACCAAAAATGACTGATGAAATAAAACAATTGATAGAACATGATCGAAAAGAATTAGCTGGTGATTTCTGTAGAGGTTGTGGTTATTGTATGCCTTGCCCACAGGGAATTGTTATTAATCAATGTGCACGAATGTCATTGATGTTAAGAAGGGCACCATCAAGTGCTTGGCTATCTCAAAAATGGCAAGAAGAAATGAAAAAGATTGAAACTTGTATTGAATGTGGCCAATGTATGAAACATTGCCCATATGGATTGAATACGCCAGAATTATTAAAGAAGAATTATGAAGATTATAAAACCTTTTTAGAATAAGTCGTTGACTTGTTCTTTTTTATAACTATTGACTTAGAGTTAACTCTAAATGATATAATAATAAAAATATAAAAAATCAAGAAGAATACGGAGAGATAAAATGAGAATAAAAGAAGTGAGTCAAAGATTTGGGTTATCACAGGATACTTTGAGGTATTATGAAAAAATAGGGCTTATTGATTATGTGACAAGAGATTCACAAGGGAATCGAGATTATCAAGAAAGTGATTTACAAAGATTAGAATTTGTTTGTTGTATGAGAGATGCAGGCGTAAGTATTCAAGTTTTAAGAGAGTATATAGAATTAAATCATCTTGGGGATGAAACAATGGAAGCAAGAAAAAATCTTTTAATTCAAGAAAGAAAAAAGTTATTAGATAAACAAGCGATTATCCAAGCTTCTTTAGATAAGTTAGAATATAAAATTGAAAATTATGAAAAATGTTTGAGTACTAAAAAAATTTAATAAAATTTATGATAAATAAAGAAAAAGCATAGACAGAAGGGGAGTTGAGAGAGTGTACTTATTATTTTATATATTGCCACTTATATTAATCATTCCATTGATGATATACTTTTATTTTTATTTCAAAAGAATTGTTCAATATATAAATAAAGAAATAAAATATAAATGGATTAATATAGTATTATTTTTATTAAGTTTACTATTTGTATTGCCAGCATTTAATTTATTTGGATTTTGGGCAGTTGTTGTTTTACATTTGTTTGTTATTTCAATAGTTATAGATATTATTCATTGGATATTGAAAGAAAAGTATGATTTTTTTGAAAAAATATATCAATTAGGTATTATTCCTATATTATGTGTATTTCTTGTTTTAGGTTATGCATATTTTAATATGAAAGATATTTCTAAAAAAGAGTATACAGTATATACTCAAAAAAATATTCAACATAATTATAAGGTTGCATTAATATCAGATTTACATTTTGGAAATACAATGAATCAAGAAGAATTAGAAAAATATTGTAATGAAATTTCTCAAGAAAATGTTGATATAGTGTTATTAGGTGGAGATATTGTTGATGAACGTTCTACAAATATTCAAATGAGACAAGCTTTTGAAACACTTAAAACAATAAAAAATAAAAGTGGTATATATTATGTTTATGGAAATCATGATAGAGCAACGTATTCTCAAAATCCATCTTTTACATATGAAGAGTTGTCTGAAACAATTGAAAAGAATTCTATAAAAATTTTATCTGACGAATCTGTTTTATTACAAGATGATTTTATTTTATTTGGAAGAGAAGATAGAAATAGAGGAGAAAGAAAAGCATCAAGTGAGTTGTTAAATGAACACATTAATACGAGTGCTTTCTTGCTTATGTTAGATCATCAACCTGTTGATTTAAAAGTGAATGATCAATTAGGATATGATTTACAGTTATCAGGACATACTCATGGAGGACAAATGTTTCCAGTCGGTTTAATAAGTGATTGGTTAGGATTTGGAGAAATGAATTATGGTTATAAGAAGATGGAACATATGCAAGTCATTGTTTCATCAGGAATAGCTGGATGGGGTTATCCATTAAGAACAGGATCACATTCGGAATATGTCATAGTTAATATTATAAAGAAATAAGATGCAGAAGCTTAGACTTCTGTTTTTTTATTATAAAATGCTTAATGAGGCGACAAATATGAAAGTAACGATTTGTTCTTATATTTAAGAAATAATTCTTCATGTTTTTATAGAAGATTATATATAATAAGAAAACATATTATTCATTTTATGTTTGAATAGAAAGAGAAAAATGTTTAGGGGACATTCATAAAGATGAGAGAATAATTAGAAAAAGGCTGTATTAATTGGTAAATCGATATAGCTTATAAATAATATAATTATATTTTTAATAAAACGTTTATGAATAAAATATTGTTTTTTGCATAAAAACGAAATATTTTTTTGTTTTTTAGAATTTTAGAAAAAATATAAAACTTTTAATTGACTTGTGAGAAATGTTTAGTATAATGAGAGATATATATTAAAAATATGTGAAATAAAGGGGAGATTTCAAAATGAACTTGAAAAAAGTAATGTCTACATTAGCTGTAGCAAGTATGCTTGTCGCATGCGGTGGTGGAACAAATGGTGGTTCTGCTGGTAATGAATTAAAAGAAGGAGATACAATTAAGATTGGATATATTGGGCCTTTAACTGGAGAAACATCTTCATATGGTATTCCAGTTGCTAACTCAATCGAATTAGCAATTGAAGAGTACAATGCATCTGCTGATGCTAAATTCAAAGTTGAATTTATTAAAGAAGATTCACAAGGTAAAGAAACTGATGCTGTTAATGCTTATAACAAATTAGTTGGTGAAGGTATTGTAGGACTTGTAGGTCCTGTATTAACTGGAGAAAGTTTAGCGGTAGGAAATGCTTCTGAAAAGAACATGACTCCAATCGTTTCTTCAAGTGCTTCTGGAGATGCTGTTACATTAAAATCTGATGGAAGTACTAGAGAAAACTTCTTTAGAACATGTTCTAATGATTCTAAAGGTGGTCAATTTATTGCTTCTAAAGTAGGAGATGGAACAATTAAAGTTAATAAAGTTGCAGTTTTAACAAATAGTGATAGTGACTTTAGTATTGGATGTACTGAATCTTTCGTAGCACAAGCTAAAAAAGATGGTACTGAAATTGTTTTACAAGAAAAATATCCTGCAACTGCTGCAGATTTCGCAACTTATATTGAAAAAGTAAAGAATTCTGGTGCTGATGCAGTTTATATTCCTGATTATTATGAAACAATTGCTAAGATGGTTAAACAATTTAAACAAAATGGATTTAAAGGAACTTTCTTAGGAACTGATGGTTGGGATGGAGTATTAAGTGTTAAGAACGTTGATAAATCAATTTTTAACGGTGCTTTCTATACAAATACTTTTGATGATAGAGTAGATGCAGTTGTTAACTATACAAAAGCATATAAAGAAAAATTTGGTGGAGAAACAAATATGTTTGGAACAATGGCTTATGATGCAACTTTTGTATTAATTAAAGCAGTTGAAAAAGCTAATAGTTCTGATCCAGCAGCTGTATGCAAAGCTTTAGGAGAAACAGATTATACTGGAATTACTGGAACATTCCAATATGATGAACAACACAATCCAACAAAAGATTTGGTTGTTAAAACTATTAAAGATGGAGCTTATAGTTATTTAGATTAATGAAGAAAAATAAAGGAGATTTTTCTCCTTTATTTTTTTAGGAAGGAGAGTCATATTATGCAATTTTTTGCAACAATTATCAATGGATTAAGTACTGGTGGAATGTATGCTCTTGTTGCGATTGGATATACAATGGTATATGGAATTGCAAAAATGATTAATTTCGCTCATGGTGAAATAATCATGGTAGGTGCTTATATTACATATGTTGTTTTTAGTTTATTAGGGATGCCTGCATTTGTAGCAATTATTGCATCAATTATTGGTTGTGCATTATTGGGGGTTGTTACAGAGAAAGTTGCTTATAAACCATTAAGAAATAGTGGGAGTTTGGCTGTATTAATAACTGCAATTGGTGTAAGTTATTTACTTCAAAATGTGTTTTTATTAATATTTGGATCAGCTGCAATTACCTTTCCTAGTTTTTTACCAGAAGGGCAAATTCATTTAGGGGGATTGAGTATTTCTTATGTGTCAGCTTTATCTTTATGTTTAACACTCATTTGTACAGTACTTTTATTGATATTTATTAATAAAACAAGATTAGGGAAAGCAATGCGTGCTGTTAGTGAAGATAAGGGTGCAGCAGAATTAATGGGTATTAATGTTAATAATACAATTTCATTGACATTTGCTATTGGATCAGGATTAGGTGCAATAGGTGGTATTATTTATGGTTTAAGTTATTCATTAATTAATCCTTATTTAGGTGCAATGCTTGGTATTAAAGCATTTATTGCCGCTGTATTAGGTGGTATTGGTGATATTAAGGGAGCAATGGTAGGAGGATTGTTAATAGGATTGGCTGAAGCATTTACAATCACATTTATATCTTCTACTTTCTCCGATGCAGTTGTTTTTGGTATTTTAATTTTTATTTTACTTGTTAAACCAGCTGGTTTATTTGGTGTAAATGTAAGAGAGAAAGTGTAGGTGAACATAATGAAAAAGAAAGAGATTCGTCAATTTATTTTATCTTTTGTTTTAGCGCTTGTTATTTATGGTGCCATTATGTTTGCCATGAATTCAGGTATTATTAATAGCTATTGGTCAGGAATTTTGGTTGTTGCTTGTATTAATGTTGTTTTAGCTACAAGTTTGAATTTAGCTAGTGGTTATTTAGGACAATTAACATTAGGACATGCAGGTTTTATGTCTGTTGGAGCTTATATTTCAGCATTAAGTAGTATATATTTAGGAACACCATTTATTATTAGTTTATTAATAGGTGCTGTTTGTGCAGCTGTTGTAGGATTGATTATTGGGATTCCAACACTTCGTTTAAAGGGTGACTACTTATGTATTATAACTTTAGCATTTAATGAAATTATTCGTGTTATTATGCTTAATATTGGCATTACAAATGGAGCTAAGGGGTTAATGGGAATTCCAATGGAAACAAACTTTACTGTTGTTTTCATTAGTGCTGTGATTACGATTTATGTGATTGCATGTATCGTTAAATCCCGCCATGGTCGTGCCATTATCTCTATTCGAGAAGATGAAACTGCAAGTGAATTAGCTGGAATTCCAACATCTTACTATAAAATTTTAGCTTTTACAATTTCTGCTTTCTTTGCTGGAATTGCTGGAGGACTTTATGCACACTATATTACAATTCTTATTCCTAAAGTCTTTGACTATAATAAATCAGTAGAAATTTTGGTTATGGTTGTATTAGGAGGATTAGGAAATTTAAAAGGATCTATTATTGCTGCAATAGTAATGACAATATTACCAGAATATTTACGTGCATTCTCTGATTATCGTATGTTACTTTATGCAGTTGTTTTAATCGCAGCTATGATTTTAAAGGAAAAAAATCTTGTTCCGCATTTAAAAGCAAAATTTTTAAAGAAAAAAGATGATGTAGAGGAGGCGACAGAATAATGACTCTATTAAAAACTGAAGGATTAGGTATTCAATTTGGAGGACTAAAGGCAGTTGATGAGTTTAATTTTGAAATTGATAAAAATCAATTATTTGGATTAATTGGTCCTAATGGAGCTGGAAAGACAACAGTTTTTAACTTATTGACTGGTGTCTATAAGCCAACAAGTGGTCAAATTATTTTTGATGGTAAGTCTTTATTAAAAATGTCACCAACACAAATAACACAATATGGAATTGCGAGAACATTTCAAAATATTCGTTTATTTAAAGATATGAGTGTTATCGACAATGTTAAAGTTGGATTACATCATTCGCAAAACTATTCAATGTTTGCTTCTATCATTCATACTCCAAATTATTATAAGGGAGAAGAAGCAATTGAAGAAATGGCATTAAGTTTACTTCGTGTATTTGATCTTGATCAATTTGCATATGTTAAAGCAAGTAATCTTCCATATGGAAAGCAAAGAAAACTTGAGATTGCAAGAGCTCTTGCTACATCTCCAAAATTATTATTATTAGATGAGCCAGCAGCTGGAATGAACCCAACTGAAACAGCTGAGTTAATGGAAACAATAAAAATTGTAAGAGAGAAATTCTCTATTGCTATATTATTAATTGAACATGATATGAAATTAGTTATGGGAATCTGTGAAAAAATTGCTGTATTAAATTTTGGGACAGTTTTAGCATTTGGTAGTCCAGAAGAAATACAAAATAATCCAGATGTTGTTGCAGCATATTTAGGAAATGAAGAGTAGGAGGAAGCATAATGTTAAAAGTAGAAAATATAAATGTACACTATGGTGTTATTAATGCTATAAAAAATGTTTCCTTTGAAGTTAATGAAGGTGAAATTGTTGCATTGATTGGTGCTAATGGAGCAGGAAAAACATCAATTATGCATGCTATTAGTGGTTTAATTAAAACATCTAGTGGTAGAATAGAATTTTTAGGAAACGATATTACAAAAGAACCAGCTCATAAAGTTGTTGCGAATGGATTAGCGCAAGTACCTGAAGGAAGACGTATTTTTTCACAATTATCTGTTCAAGATAACCTGGAAATGGGAGCGTATTTAAGAACTGATTCTAAGGTACAAGAAGATTTAGATAAAGTTTATAAACGTTTTCCACGTTTAAATGAAAGAAAGAGCCAGTTGGCAGGAACATTATCTGGTGGAGAACAACAAATGTTAGCAATGGGACGTGCTTTAATGTCTAAGCCTAAACTTTTGTTATTAGATGAACCATCAATGGGATTATCTCCTATTCTTGTTAATGAAATCTTTGATATTATCAAAGAGATTAATAAGGAAGATGGTGTGACTGTTTTATTGGTTGAACAAAATGCTAATAAAGCTCTTTCAATAGCTCATAGAGCATATGTTTTAGAGACTGGAAATATTACTGTTTCAGGTGATGCTACAGATGTGGCTAAAAATCCAAAAGTAAGAGAAGCATATTTAGGTTAAAAGGGAATCATTGTGATTCCTTTTTTGTTAAACATTCTTTGCTTGAGATAAGTTCAGGGTTTTTTGAATGATTGATTTGATCTATAAAAGATTTAGAAATGAAAGTTATAAATATTAAACTTATCATAAGAGTCATATCATTATAAGGAATAATCTTTATAATAAAAGGATGAATATGGAAAATAAAAAGATAGCTAAGCAGAGACCATACAATATAGTAAAACAGACATATTCTTCCTTGAAATTCAAAATGATGTTTAGAATAATCCCAACATTTTTTATGAAAAACTTTTTCTATATAAATACTAGATAGATATTCTATACAAGTCATAGCTAATCCACCAATAAAAAAGCATAGCCATGGATTTTCCAAATAAGGACTTAATATAATTAAAGTAATAGCTCCAATACCATAAAGAGGAATAAATGGACCTTTTAAAAGACCTGAAGAAATCCATTTTTTTTGTAATAATGAAACATAAATAGATTCCATAAAATAACCTAGGAATGCATAAATAGAAAAAAATATAATCATGGTTATCTCCTTTTGTGTTGAATGATAGTTTATTATATGAGAGATTTGATTATTTATGTCTAAAAAACTCTTTTTTTGGTTATAATGAATAAATAATAAAAGGAAAATAATCATAAATATTAAAAAATGTTTTTTAAAAAATATTGATTTAATCGATATTTTTTGAATTTCTTAAGAAATTCTTAAGAAAGTTGTGGACTTTTTGTGTACACTGCGTTATAATCTTAATGGGTATATTATTGAAAGGAGGAAACGAATGGATAGTAATATTAAGGCAGAATTATTAGAAAATTTGCAAGAAAAAGTTATTAATCGTAAAGCAATGTTTATTCCAATGCTATGTATTTCTACATTTGGATTAGTAGGTTATGCTGCGATTGATAAAGAGGCTCCTGTTATTGAATCTAATAAGGTAGAAGTTCTTTATGGAACAGAGCTAGACAAAAGTATATTTGCTATTTCTGATAATCGTGATTCCCAAGATGCTATTGATGTTGAAATTAATTCAAAATCATACGATGCTTATCAATTAGGAGTTTACAATGTTGAAGTAACTGCTACAGATATGTTTGCCAATAAAACAACAAAAACTGTTCAAGTTGAAGTTGTTGACAAAACAGCACCTGAGATTACAACGGTTGCAAAAAGTAATGGATATGTTATTGATGTCAATGTAAATGCAAGCAGTGATATTAAAAACTATATTAAAGCAACTGACAATGTTGATGGTGATGTTACTCCATTCATAGAGGCAAGTCAGAAATTAGATACTTCAAAATTAGGATCTCAAACAATTGATTTCGTTGTTAGTGATAATGTTGGAAATACAACTAAGGAAACATATGAGTTCTATGTATCAGACAATGTTGCTCCTAAGATTGCTCTTAAGGGTAAAACTGTTACAGTAGATTATGCTTCTAAATTTAAAGCTAGTGATTATTATAAAGTTACAGATAACTTTGATGGTAAAGTCACAGATATTAGTGTTGAAGGTAAAGTCGATACAAAGAAGATTGGATCTTCTGAGTTAAAGATTTTAGCTGTGGATTCTTCTGGTAATGAATCAAAAGATTCATTTACAGTTAAGGTTGAAGATATAAGTGCTCCTAAGCTTTCGTTAAAAAAATCTAAATTAGAGATAACAAAAGGTAAGAGTATTACATTAAAAGACTATATCAAAAATGCTACTGATAACAAAGATGGAGATGTCACTTCAAAGGTTAAGATTAGTGGTTCAGTTAATACAAAAAAAGCTGGAACTTATAAAGTAAAATATTCGGTAACTGATGAAGCTGGAAATACTTCTAGTAAAACCCTAAAAGTTACTGTTATTAACCCAGATGATATAGCACCAAATAAAGGAATGGTACCAACTGCACGTTCTAGATTAGGATGCCCATATAAATGGGGGGCAACAGGTCCTACAAGATTTGACTGTTCTGGATTTACACAATGGGTGTACAGAAAGAATGGTAAGAGTATTCCTCGTACATCAGGAGGACAAAAGAGTGGTGGTAGAAGACTTCCACTTTCTCAAGCAAAACCTGGTGATATTGTATGGAGACCTGGACATGTAGGTATCTATGTTGGTGGTGGACGTGTTATTCATGCACCACATACTGGAGCTGTTGTAAGTTACACAAGTGTTAGTGGATTTAGATACGCAATTAGATATTAATACAGAAACTGTAATGATTTATTTCATTACAGTTTTTTATTAACGCTTTTGACTTTAGTCAGTTGAGTACATAAAATGTACGAAACAAAAAACTACCTGCTATGCGGGTAGAGGGGAAAGAAGTTATACAAAACAATCACCTTTCCAAATATAAT
>JAETUM010000116.1 GCA_021768625.1 Candidatus Stoquefichus sp.
TTGAGTTATTTGATCGTATTTGTCATATCCCATATGTTCATTAAATTCTGCATCTAACATTTCTTGAAGCGTTTCACCTAATAAATCTTTTAAAGCATTAGTAATATCATTTGGTGAAGTCACACCATATTCATCAATAATATATTTTACAATATCCTTTTTACTCATAATAAAAATCCTCCTTTGATAGTTAATATCATTCTACCAATGAAGGATTCTTTACACAAAATATTTTACACACTCTCTTTATCACATTAATACTTTTTTACTTTTACTCAATTTTATTTAACTTTAATAGATTTTAGTTTTGTATAAGATCCATAATATCTCTTCTTACCTACTGTCTTATATGCTCTTACCTTGACATAATATTTCTTTTTACTCTTTAACTTCTTAATAACTTTAGAAGCTGTCTTAGAATTAACTGTTATATATTTAAATCCTTTACTCTTACTTGTTGAATATGCTATTTGATATCCACTTGCTCCCGTAGATTTCTTATAACTTACTTTTATGTTCTTCTTTCCAGTTGTTAACTTTAATCCTGTTGGAGCCTTTGGTACGATATAAAATGATACTTTCTTGGTTCCTTTATATTTTCCAATTCCTGTGATTGTTATTGTTGCTTTTCCTGTTTTTTTGTTATTGTTATATGAAACAGTATAGTCTATATTTTTCTTTAATGTTGTCTTTCCGTTCTTTACTGTTACACTTGGTTTAATGTGTTTTCCAGTATATGCAACTTTATTTTTAGTTGTTACCTTTGCCTTAGAAATAGATGTTCTCTTAACAAACTTAAATCCATGTTTCTTGGCATATTTCTCTGCTGCTGATCCTACATCTCCATAGATTGTAAATCCTGGAACCTTTTTATAATATCCAACAAAATTATTTCCAGAATAATAATTATCTTCATCATCATAAAAGGGATCATACTTATAAAATCCAAATGCTATTCCATCAATACTCGTAACACTACTAGGAATAGCTACCGATTTCATAGATGGACAATTCGCAAAGGCACCTTCTCCTATATACTTCACACTATCTGGTATATTGACTGATTTTAAGTTCTTACATTCATCAAATGCAAAATCTGTTATTCTTACTGTTCCCTTTTTTATATTGACAGTTGTATTCTTTGGCATATTTCCTTTATATTGATAATAAACCTTATTAATATAAACTGATCCATTTGGTTTGTTATTATACCATTTTGTATCATTAAATGATCTCCCACCAATTTTATTTAATGTTGTTGGTAATGTGATTTTTGATAGATTTTTACAATTATCCATTGATTTATATTCCAATGAAGTGACATTCTTTGGAATAGTGATACTTGTAAGGGCTGTATTAAAAAATGCTTTCTTTTCTATAGTTTTTACTTTATTTCCTATGATAACACTTTTTAATTTAGGGCATTTATAGAAAGTCTCTTCCTCTATAGTTGTTACTGAATCAGGAATATCTATTGATGTTATTCCACTCCATGCAAAAGCATAGTCGCCTATTGTTTTCAACTGACTATTTGCTTGAAATTTTACTGTTTTTAAATTCTCACAATCTACAAAAGCCGAACTCCTTATATTTGTTACTGTGTTTGGAATTTCTATTGATGTTATTGCTGTATCATAAAAAACACAATATCCTATTGTTTTTAACTGACTATTTGCTTGAAATTTTACTGTTTTTAAATTCTCACAATGAGAAAAAGCATCATTTCCGATATTTGTTACTGTGTTTGGAATTTCTATTGATGTTATTGCTGTTTCATAAAAAGCATCCTCGCCTATTGTTTTCAACTGACTATTTGCTTGAAATTTTACTGTCTTTAAATTCTCGCAACAATAAAAAGCCTCTTTCTCTATAGTTGTTACTGTGTTTGGAATTTCTATTGATGTTATTGCTCTATCATAAAAAGCCCACCCGCCTATAGCAGTTACTTTTTTTCCATCTATATTGGATGGTATTATTACTTTAGTGTCTTCTCCATAATATCCTGTAATTTCTACTGTATTATTTGATAATACATTATATTCAAAATCTCCATAATTTTTTGCATTAACAGAACTAATGGATAGCATAGATACTGTTATTAATAATGTTAAACATATTTTTATAACTTTTTTCATATTTTCCCTTCCTTTCTACTTTACTTTTATACTTTTAATGCTTGTATAAGATCCGTAATATTTCTTCTTACCTACTGTCTTATATGCTCTTACTTTTACATAATATTTCTTTTTACTCTTTAACTTCTTAATTACTTTTAACTTCTTTCCTTTAACATTTGTTAATATTGGTGTCTTTGCTTCCACTACAGAAACCATTGCCCATTTTGCATATAATGTCTTATTTCCACTACTGGCACTTGCAACTTTTATTTTATAATTACTATCACTATATCAATCTTTAAAAATATATCCTTTATTTAATAATCTTCTTGTTTTTAACAGTACTCCAACTTCCATATACCTTTGATCCTGTTGAATCTAACTTATATGCTCTTACTCTTACATAATATGTCTTTCCCTTTTTAAGTGTATATGTTGCACTTTTTCCTGTTAAATTTTTACTTGCTGATTTACTGAAATTCTTATTTGTACTATATTGAATTTGATATCCTTTTGCTCCTGTTGTTGCTTGATATGTTATCTTCAACTTCTTTCCTTTAACATTTGTTAATGTTGGTGTTTTCGCTTTCGCTACAGTAACCTTTGTCCATTTTGCATATAATGTCTTGTTTCCAGTACTGAAATTTGTAACTTTTGTTTTATAGTTACTATTACTATACCAGCCTT
>JAETUM010000040.1 GCA_021768625.1 Candidatus Stoquefichus sp.
TATTTGAGGGAAGAATATAAAGTTCATTGACAACGATTATTTATATGATAACATTATAAAAAATAGTAATTACATGATTACTTGATGTAATTACTATCCATTCTACTAATGAATTTAAACTTTACACAAAATTATTTACAGGCTCCAAAGATTATATAATAAAAACCTCTTGAGCTGTTTTTAGCAACAAAGAGGCTTTTAATTATTTACCAATATATGCAATGAGTCTTGCTCCTGGACCTGCATGAGTTCCAATAACTGGGCCTACATAACCATGTAAAGGATCTTGAAAATTAAACTCTTTTTTTAAAATACTTTCAAATTTATCTAAGCCATCATCATTTCCAGTATATCCAATACAAATAGGTTCATTTAAATCTATATCTCCATTTTCATGAATGATATCTATGATTTTTGAAATGCCTTTTTGAGTTCCACGAGCTTTTGATATTAAAACGAGATTGCCATCTTTTAAACCAACAATAGGTTTAAATTTTAACAATGTACCCATAGTAGCACTTGCTTTAGAAAGGCGACCACCTTTATAAAAGTATTCTAAAGTATCAACAACAGCCAAAATATGAACACGGTGTTTATATTTCTCAATAATATTAACAATTTCTTGAAAATCCTTACCTTCATTTCTCAATTGAACCGCTTTCTCGACAATAAGTCTTAATCCTTGTGTTGCATTAAAACTATCAATCACATAGATATTATCATATTCAGCTAAATCTTTTGCAATACAAGCACTTTGATAAGTTCCACTTACTTGACTAGATAATGTAATAACAATAATACTATCGTTATTTGTTTTAGCATCCTCATATAAACTTAAAAAATCTTGAGGAGAAGGTTGAGAAGTTGTTGGAAGAATAGAACTTTTTTCTAACAAGTTATAAAATTCTGATGGTTGTAGATCAATTCTATCTTTATAATCTTTACCATTAATAATAACTTTTAAAGGTACAACTTCAACATCTAATACTTTGGCATATTCTACATCAATATCAGATGTAGAATCAGTTATAATTTTAATCATTTTATATCTCCTTGTGTTATCATATGATGTTGAACAGTTTTTAACATTTTTTCAAGTAGTTCAACTTCATCTTTATTAAAAATATTTTCAATATCACCAAGGATTTTTTGAATATAACGATCATTATCACGATAACAAGCTAAAAATTTATGAGTAACTTCTAAATGATAAGCACGTTTATCTTCTTTTGAAACTTCTTTTGTGAGATAACCTTTTTCAATCATTTGATTAATCTTATATGTTGCATTAGGCTGAGAAATCCCCATATAATTAGCATATTCTAATATAGTTGGATGACCTAACATATAAATAATATCTAAACTGAAGGCTTCTTGCATAGTCAATTCTTTAGAATTTGCACACATTGAAGCATAGAAGTTCTTTTTAAATATGTTATAAACATCTTGAAATTCTTTTGATAGCATAGTGCACCTCCTTTGATGATACTTAAAATATTTTAAGTATAGTATAATGGTATTTTTTGATTTGTCAATAAAATAATTAAAATTTTTTAATTAAATAAAATAAATAACAAAAGCAATAATAATAGATACAAGTACATCACTTATGTAATGAACACCAGCTAAAATACGACTTACACTAATTATGATTGCTATAATAAATGTAAATATACCTAAATATATATTTACATTGAAACATACTAAAGAAATAATAAATGCACTTACAGTATGTCGACTTGGAAAAGATTCACCCTTTTTATGTTCTAATAAGGGTTTGATTGTCATACTTTCATAAGGTCTTTTTCTATTGATGATTTTTCTAAAGATTGTAACAAGTAAAAAAGCACTTAATGGTTTTATTATTGTTATAAACAATAGAGGACTCTTTATTAAAAATAGATAAACTAAGACACATGGATATATACCAAATGTAATGTATGGAAAATAATGGCAAACTTGAATAGTCACATTTTCTAATAAAGGA
This sequence comes from Candidatus Stoquefichus sp., assembly GCA_021768625.1. Taxonomy (GTDB): domain Bacteria; phylum Bacillota_I; class Bacilli_A; order Erysipelotrichales; family Coprobacillaceae; genus MGBC163490. The sequence goes on from JAETUM010000040.1 coordinate 1,988, forward strand.
TTTTGATGTATATAATCTGATAATGTATGATAAAACTTTTCCATATTTTCATCCTTTCGCATACATTATAACAAATTTGATGATAAAAGATATATTTTTTCTTTTAAAAAAATAGCAATAATGAATACCTGATTTTTAGATTTTACTGCTTTTCTCTTTTCTCTTCTATAAGAAAAGAGAAACTATTTGCATTTTATAGTATTTTTAGATAAAATGAATAAGGATGAGGAGTGATAAAAATGGCTTTAACAGCAGGTATTGTGGGATTGCCTAATGTTGGGAAATCAACTCTATTTAATGCTATTACAAATGCACAAGTAGAGGCTGCAAATTATCCATTTGCAACAATTGATCCTAATGTTGGTGTTGTAGAGGTTCCCGATCATCGTTTAGATAAGTTAACTGAAATTTTTAATCCTAAGAAAACAATAGCAACAACTTTTGAATTTACAGATATTGCTGGATTAGTTAAAGGAGCAAGTAGAGGAGAAGGTTTAGGAAACAAATTTTTAGCAAATATTAGAGAAACTGATGCTATTTGTGAAGTTGTACGTTGCTTTAGAGATAAGGATATTACACATGTTGATGGGGATGTTGATCCTATTAGAGATGTTGAAACAATTAATTTAGAATTAATTTTTGCAGATTTAGAAACTGTAGAAAAAAGAATCGGAAAGATTGAAAAAAAAGCAAAATCAGGAGATAAAGAAGCTAAAGCAGAAATGGCTGTCTTAGAACCGTTAAAAACTGTTTTAGAAGCTGGAAAACCAGCAAGAAGTCAAGATTATTCTAAAGAAGATATGGAAATTGTTAAACAATATACTTTGTTAACAATGAAACCACTTATCTATGTTGCTAATTTAGGAGAAGAAGATTTAGAAAATCCTGATAATAATCCTTTCTATATCCAACTTAAAGAATATGCTACAAAAGAGGGATGTGATGTCGTTCCTATTTGTGCCAAAATAGAAAGTGAGTTAGTTGGATTAGATAAAGAAGATAAAGATATGTTCTTACAAGATTTAGGCATAGATGAAAGTGGATTAGATAAGCTTATTAAAGAAGCTTATGCCTTATTAGGCTTGAATACATTCTTTACTGTTGGAGCAGACGAAGTTAGAGCATGGACATTTAAAAATGGAATGCTTGCTCCAGAAATGGCTGGAATTATACATACAGATTTTCAAAGAGGATTTATACGAGCAGAAACATATAGCTATGATGATTTAATGAAGTATGGAAGCGAACATGCTTTAAGAGATGCTGGAAAAATTCGTCAGGAAGGAAAACAATATGTAGGGCAAGATGGTGACATCATGTTCTTCAAGTTTAACGTATAATGAAAGAGAAATTAAGAAAGTTATTATTAGTTATATGTGTATGTGTATTCGCTTATTCAGCATTTCAGTTAGGATCAATATTTTATAATTATTATAAGATAGAAAAAGATTCTGAAGAATTAATAGAAGAATATGTTACTAATTCAGTAGATAAAAATGCAAAAGAAGAGGATCCTTTAAAACGCTCTATTGACTTTAAGAAGTTAAAAGAAAGAAATAGTGATGTCATTGGTTGGTTATATATTCCTGATACAACAATTGATGAACCTATTTTAAAAGGAGAATCAAATGACATATATCTACATTATGATATAGACAAAAATTATAAAACTGCAGGACAAGTTTTTATTGATGAAATCAATACAAAGGATTTCAAAGATGACAATACAATTATTTATGGACATAATATGAGAAATGGGTCTCGTTTCCATGATTTAAGATATTATGTTGAAAAAGAATTTTATGATGGACATAATCTTATATATATATATTTACCAGATGGTTCAATAAATGTATATAAAGCTTTTAGTGCTAAAATTATTGATGCAAGTAGTGATTTTTATCGAAAAGATATTAACTATAAGAAATATGTTCAAAAAGCACAAGCAAATGCAAGACAAAAAAGTGATGTCAGTGATGAGCAACAACCATTAATTTTATTAAGTACATGTTATGGTCGTGACTCAGATAGTCGTTATGTTGTTTTTGCAAGATTAGAGAAAAATGTGAAGGATTAGCAAATTATGCTAATCTTTTATTTTATACGTATATGTTATTAAGTAGTGATATTGATTTTATTTAGTAATTTTACTTTTTGTGAAAAATGATTTATTTGAAATTTTATATATAATGATTAAAGATAAAAAAAAGGTTAATAATTTAAAACAGATGACATATGATAGAAAGGAAAAGAGGTGTATTATGCTTACACAATTTCACGAAAAAGCCCAGAAAGCTATCGTCATTGCTGAGAGTATTGCCTTTGACTTAGGACATAGTAGTGTTGGAAGTGAACACCTATTATTATCTTTTTTAAAGATGAAGGATTGTTCTTTTTCAAAGATATTAAAGAATTATAGAGTTGATGATGAAGTCATCTATAAGGATATTATAAGGTTGTTTGGTGAAAAAGATATTCAACCTTTTTATATGGAGTACAGTGAGGTTGTCAAAAAAATATTGGATGATGCAATTACAATGAGTGAAGCAAGAAAAGATAGTAAAGTTTCCTTGAACACTGTATGCATAGCATTACTTTTACAAAAAGAAAGCGTTGCAGTTGAACTATTGAATAAATACCATGTTCCATTTGATGAGGTGAAAAAAGAGTTAAGTGAAGAGAAATCATTAATTCAGGAACTTAATCTTATTCATGAATTAACTAATATGAATGAATTAGTAAAGAAACAAGAAAGGATAATGATTGGTAGAGATAGAGAACTTCAACAACTATTACAAACATTATGTAAGAAGGAAAAGAACAATGCTTTATTGATAGGGAAAGCAGGTGTAGGAAAAACAGCATTAATTGAAAAGCTAGCTTTGCGAATTAATCAACAAGATGTTCCTCAATCATTAAGAAATAAGACAATTTTTGAATTAAGTTTGTCTAGTATAGTTGCAGGAACTAAATATCGTGGGGAGTTTGAAGAAAAATTCAAAAAAATTATACAGAAAGTTATACAAGCTAAAGATGCTATATTATTTATAGATGAAATTCATAATTTAATAGGTGCTGGAGGAGCAGAAGGAGCCATTGATGCATCAAATATCTTAAAGCCCTATTTAGCAAGAAGAGATCTAACTATTATAGGAGCGACAACAATAGATGAATACTATAAATATTTTGAAAAAGATCAAGCAATGAATAGACGTTTTGCAATTATCAAGTTGAAAGAAAACACAAGAGAAGAAACAAAAGATATATTATTAGGTATAAAGGAACAATATCAAGATTATCATCAGATTCAAATTGATGATGATTGTATAAACTATATTATCAGTTTATGTGAACAATACTTACCACAACGTGTTTTTCCAGATAAAGCTATAGATGTTTTAGATTTATCGTGTGTAAAGACAACTTTTTTAAATGAGCAAGGCATGAAAAAGTCACACATTGAAAAAGTGATAGAAGAAATAACTGGTTTAACACTTCACAAAGAAATTTCATATCAAGAACTAGAAAGTGAATTGAATAAATGTATCTTTGGGCAAGATGAAGCTATTGATACTATTGTTCGTTCTATTCAATCACAAGCAACTTATCCACATCCAACACAACCCCAAGGAGTCTATCTATTATTGGGAAGCAGTGGAGTTGGAAAAACAGAAACAGCTAAAAAAATTGCTAAACTTATGAATAGAAATTTTATAAAGCTAGATATGTCAGAATATAGTGATTCAACAAGTGTTAATAAAATTATAGGATCATCTCCTGGATATGTAGGATATGACGACCACTCATCAATACTTCATGAAATTATCTTACATCCTAATAGTGTACTATTATTAGATGAGATAGAAAAAGCACATCCACAAGTTATGCATTTGTTCTTACAAGTCTTTGATGAAGGATATCTAAAAGATAATCATCAACACCTTATTACTTTCAAAGATACAATTATTATTATGACTTCTAATGTTGCTCATCAAAATGTAGTAAGTGTCGGATTTAAAAAGCAAACATTTTCAAAAGAATCATTAAAAGACTTTTTTAGTGAAGAGTTTTTAAATCGTATTAATGAAATTGTTTCATATAAGACATTAACTCAAAAAGATTATGAAGAAATATTGGAAAAAAATTCTCCTATCTCTTTAACCAAAGAAATGATAGAAGATATCTTAGAAGGTTATGATTTAACATTAGGAGCAAGACCATTACTTGTTAAAATGAAAAAATATATTGTTTCTCATAGCTTATAGACATCCATATAGAGGTGTCTTTTTTGTTTCTTTCACAATAAGTATGTGTTAAACTATTACTATTAGAATAGGAGTGATTTTGTGAGTGATTATATATTAGAAGTCAAAAAATTAAAGAAAATTTATGGTTTACATACGCAAAATGAATTTGAAGCTCTGCATGATATAGACTTTCAAGTTAAATTAGGAGAATTTATATGTATTATGGGACCAAGTGGAAGTGGGAAATCTACATTTATTAATAATATATCTACTATTGATATGCCAACTTCTGGACTTGTCTATATTAATGGAACAGAAATAAGAACAATGTCATCAAATGAAATTGGAAAGTTTCGATATCAAAATTTAGGATTTATTTTTCAGGATTTTAACCTTTTAGATACACATACAGTGTATGAAAACATAGCGATGCCATTATCATTAGCTAAAGTTAGTAGTAAAGAAATTAAAGAGAGAGTGCAAACAATTGCTCAATCTATGAATATAGATCATCTGCTGAAAAAATATCCTTATCAATGTTCAGGTGGACAAAAACAAAGAGCAGCAATATGCCGTGCATTAATTGGAAATCCAAAAATTATTATTGCTGATGAACCAACAGGAAATTTAGATAGTGTTAATTCACAAGAATTATTAAATATTTTAAAACAATTAAACGAAGAACAAAAAGTCACAATTATTATGGTATCACATGATGCAATGATAGCCTCTTATTCGTCAAGATTAATTTATATTAAAGATGGTATAATAGAACAAACTTTAGAAAAAGGTCAACTTACACAAGAAGAATATTTTCAAAAAATTATTGAATTAAATTCAAAAGAATATCAAGGATTACTAAAAAATAAATGTTAAAATCAGCATTACGTTCAATAAAAGATGATTTTTCTAGAGCTTTATTTTATTGGTTGACCTTTGTTTTAACATCAATGTTTATGTTTTTATTCTTTAATTTAAGTTATTCAGATATGGTAGGTGTTACTTTTATCAATAATCGTAATGATATGGCAACATTTACAACTGTTTTAGTGATTGGCATTTGTATGATAGTTATCTTCTTCGCAAATGATTTTTATGTGAAGAAAAAATCTAAAGAACTTGCAGTGCGCTTAGTATGTGGAGGAACATATTTACAAATTGCTTTATATTTATTATTTCAAACAGGTATTTTATTTCTCTTAGCTATACCTTTTGGAATAGCATTAGCTTTTTTATGTATTCCTATTATTAATTATGTTTTGACTATCTTCTTAAATAGTCAAAGTCAACTATATATTCAATGGAATGCCATTCTTTCAACAACAATTATTATTTTGTTTGAAATTTTTTGGTGTACTTTTTTAAATCTTGGATATGCTTATAGAAGTTCTATAAAAACATTAATGACTGATGAAAAAACAAATATATCTTTTTCAATTCCCTTTCCATTTAAAATGAGTTTAAAAGTTAAACAAAGAATATATATGATTATGTTTATTGGACCTTTAATATTATTTTATTTTAATGGAAATGATCCTAAAAGTATTTTGTTCTTTTCTATTGTTGGAATGATAGGTTTATATGGATGTATTGATGATGTTGTCATACCAGTTCTCAATTATCTTATTCGGGATAAATATGCAAATCAACATATAAAAGTTGCTTATTTAGGTTTTTTAAGAAATGATATTTTAATGATGAAGAAAAATATTATACTTTTAATAGTGAGCGCTATTTTATTGTTGGCTATTCTTATTTCAAGTTTAAATCAACCTATGGAAGAAATGTTGGCTATTATATCATTTATTGTGATTAATATTTTATTGTCGTTGGCTGTTATGTTTAAATTATCTACTGAAATTGTTAGTAGAAAAAAGATTTTTCATTCTATAGAAAGAATTGGATATATGCACCAAGATCAAAAGAAAATAATAAAAAAAGAAGTTTTAAGTTTATATAGCTTTATAGGTTGTGTATCTTTATTTTACATTCTTAACATCTTTGGTGCTCTTTACATTCATCATTTACTTAATATTTATTTGCTTATGTGTATGATTGTGTCTTTTGTTGTTCCACTATTGTTATGTGGGATAGCTAGTCAAGTTTATTATCAGAGATTGATATTTAGGGAGGATTTGTAAATGTATAGTGTTATTGTATTATGTGCTGGAAAAGGGACAAGAACTGGCCTCAATTATAATAAAATGTTATATTGTTTTGATGATAAACATACAGTTTACGAAATGACCTTAGAATGTTTTTTACAAGATCAACGATGTGGGCAAATTATTGTTGTGACTCAACCATACGAAAGACAAGAATTTCAAGAATTGGTGAATGATTCTCGTATAGAATTTGTTGATGGTGGAAGAGAACGGCAAGATAGTGTTTATGAAGGATTAAAGAAAGTCAAAAATGAATATGTTTTGATTCATGATGGGGCAAGACCATATTTGAAAAGTCAATATATTGATTTATTACTTGAATGTTTGAAAAAACATAAAGCTTGTTTGTTGATGGTTCCTTGTAAAGATACAATAAAAGAGGTAAAAGATGGTAAAGTTATTCAAACATTAAAAAGAGAAACTCTTATGCAAGCACAAACTCCACAAGCTTTTCATAGACAGTTAATATTAGAAGCTTATCAAAAAGGTATAGATGCACATTTTCAAGCAACAGATGATGCACAAATGGTAGAAATGTTTACTCATGAAGAGGTTTATAGTGTATTAGGGGATTATGAGAATAAAAAAATTACAACAAGAGAGGATTTAAGTCATTCATAGTGCATATGATGTAAGGGAGGTATTATGAAAACAAAGAATAGTATAGCAGTTATTATTGTATTGCTATGTATATCTTTAGCAATATATTATTTTTTTCCAAAACCACCTTGTTCTATAACATCATTTGATAAACGTGCAGTATGGTTGACATATCAAGATTTATCAGAATTATCTTATCAATCAAAAGAATCATTTCAAAAAGATTTTAAACAAATCATAAAGACAGTCAAAAAATATAAAAATAATACAATTATTGTACAAGTTAGAGCCTTTAGTGATGCATTATATTCTTCAAATCTTTTTCCATTATCACAAGTTATAACTCATCAAACAGAACTATCATTTGATCCATTAGAAGAAATGACTCATATGATTCATGATGAAGGACTATTTATTGAAGCTTGGGTTAATCCCTATCGTATTTCATTGAATAAGGAAACATATCAGCAATTTTTAAATTCATCTCATGGACAATGGCTAAAAGATTCTCAGTTAACAATTCAATATGGAACATATCAATATATTTTGAATCCTGCAAGCCAAAAAGTAAGAGATTATGTTGTAGATGGTATTGAAGAAATTGTTTCATCTTATCAAGTAGATGGAATCCATTTTGATGATTATTTTTATGTTTCAGGAACACATCAAAGTACAACTCAAAATGAACGTTTAGATAATGTAAATATTTTAATACAAGATGTTTATCAAAGTATTAAAAATATTAATAAAGATGTAACATTTGGAATAAGTCCACAAGGTAACTACGAAAATTGTTTAAATGATGGAGCAGATGTAGATACGTGGTTAAAAGAAGAGGGGTATATTGATTATCTTATGCCTCAAATTTATTGGTCAGATCAATATTATAGTGATGGAAGTACAACAATGTTTACAAATCGTTCTAAGTTATTTTCGAGTTTAAAAAGACATAAAAATGTCCATTTGTATGCAGGGTTAGCGTTATATCGAGCAGGAGAAAATTTGGATTATGATCCAGGATGGAAATTATCTTCACATAATATTTCAGATCAAGTTCAGATTTTGTCAGATTTAGGGTATGATGGATATAGTTTGTTTAAGTATTCTTCTTTAATGAACAAAAATGGACAAAAAGAAATGGATGAATTATTAAGAAATCATCCATAGTTAATCTTCTAATGAATCTTTAAATTGTTCCCATTTTTGGGGATATTTGACAAAATATTTAGGGCATTCTTTACCAGTGACATCATAATGACGTATGATGTCATTTTTATTTAAAGAATAGGTATTCATAAGATTTTTTATAAGTTTTTGTAGAGATGTATATGTGGCATTGGTAAATTGTCCACTTTTATCGGGATGGCAACATTCTATAGATATTGTGTCACTATTACGATTATTTGATGCATAAGCAATTTCATTTAATGGGACACATTGAATAATTTCTCCATCAATTCCGATAATAAAGTGACTAGAAACCTTAGTTGTATGACGTGTCTTTAGGTTTTCAAAATAATCACGATTATTTTGGGCACTTGAACCAGGGTTAGCTGTATAGTGAACAACAATGCCATTAATTTTTTTAAGTTTTTTACCAGGTCTTGAGTAGGGGTTAACAGTTAAAAATTGGTGTTGAATAGAGAGCTCGTCAGTTGTATATTCTTGAATATCATTATGATTATAAATAAAAAGATAGTACCCACCAGATATTAGTACAATAACAAAAACAATTTTTAAAAATATTTTTTTATTTTTCATACAAATTCCTTCCTAACATTAATCCTATTATAGGATATGGATATGAATTTTTTTTGAATTTTATGTATATGTTTTGTAAACATTATATGTGATTTAATGATTATAAAGAATAATAATTTAATAAAAAACACCGATAAATTCATTGTATTTTTAAAATGGATATGCTATAATGCTTAAGCATGTAAAAATATTTACTGCCTGTCTGCATTTTTGTGTAGACCATTAGACCAAAGGAGGAGGTAAAAAAATGAACAAATATGAAATTATGTTTATTGTAAAACCTGATGTAGAAGACGATGCAAGAAATACTCTTATCGAAGGATTTAAAAACATTTTAACAAACGATAATGGTGTTGTTGACAACGTTAACGAATGGGGATTACGTGATTTAGCTTATGAAATCAAGGATTATGCTAAAGGATATTATGTTGTTATTGATACAACAACAACTCCAGCTAATATTGCAGAGTTTGAACGTTTATCACGTATTAATGCAAATGTATTACGTCATTTAACAATTAGAAGATAAGAGGGACGTGACATATGATTAATCGTGTAGTGCTTGTTGGAAGAATGACAAGAGATCCTGAATTAAGAAGAACAAATAGTGGTGCTGCTGTAACAAGCTTTACATTAGCATTAAATAGAAATTATAATTCAGCAGATGGTGTACAAGCTGATTATATTCCATGTGTTGTATGGAATAGAGTTGCTGAAAATGTTGAGAAATATTGTTCAAAAGGATCACTTGTTGGAGTAGAAGGACGTTTACGTTCTCGTAATTATGATAATGCCCAAGGGCAAAAGGTATATGTCGTAGAAGTTGTTTGCGATAGCGTACAATTCTTGGAAACAAGAGCTGCTCGTGAAAGAGCACAACAACAACAGCCACAAGTTAATCAAAGTGATTTTTATGGTGGAGAAATGAAAACAGTTGATTTAGAGAAGGATTTTGATAACTCTTTCAATTCGTTTGATATTATGGAAGACGACATTCAATTTTAAAGGAGGAAAATATTTATGGCATTCAAAAGACAAAGAATGGGTAGAAGAAAAGTATGCTACTTTACAAAAAATAAGATTGAATACATCGATTATAAAGATGTTGAATTATTAAAAAGATTTGTTTCAGCTAATGGAAAAATCATTCCAAGACGTGTAACAGGAACTAGTGCTAAATATCAAAGACAATTAGCAGTTGCTATTAAACGTGCTAGACAAATGGCATTATTACCATACGTTGGTGATTAATTTAATAAGTTAAAATGGGACCATAAATGCTTAGATATAGTATTTATGGTTTTTTGTTTATTAAGAATTTGGATATGTTAAAGAGAATATAGAAATTATTTAGGTCTTTCTATAGAACTTATAGAATTTCTTTTGGACAGGAATAAATAGGATTGCTGAAAAAGGTATTAGTTTTTTTATAGGCCTTAATATACTTAATCATCCTGATTACGTGTGCATTTTTATGTTAGTCTCTATAATGATATTCAGTTTAAGTCTCTTAATATGGAATAGCTTTTCTATTAGTAAGATGGAAAACTTATATAGTATCGAGGATATTGAAAGAATAGAATATTAATAGATAATATTTTAATTATACTTGATGGATATAATTAGATAGTGGAAAATAAAAAAATAGGAGGTTTCAAATGACTATATTAGTTATTTGAAATCTCCATTTTTAATTTGAAATAAGATTGAAAAATATTTCTAGCTTAAAATATCTAAACTGTTTAGTAAATATTATTGAATACTTTTCTTATATTCTGTACCCCATTGTTCCATGACACTAATAACTGGTCTCATTGTTTCTCCCAAAGGACTTAAACTATATTCTACTTTAGGAGGAACTTCAGGATATGATGTTCTAATGACAATGCCATCTTCTACCATTGATTTTAAGGTAGAAGTTAAAACTTTTTGAGAAATATCAGGTAATGATCTTCTAAGTTCATTATAACGTTTTGTTCCTTTTAATAAATCTCTTAAGATTAATAATTTCCATTTACTACCTACGAGTTGAACAGTAGTTGCAACAGGACATTCAGGTAAATTTTCTTTTTTGATCATTTCTATTCCTCCTCTTATGTTCTGTTTTGATAATACATTTTAAGACGATACATATATTATACAATTATTTGAATTAGCAAACAATTAAAAATTTTTATTAAAAAAAGTGCATTCTATCATAATTCTTACTTTCAGGTAACTATCATACAAAAATGTGCCTTCTTTTCAAGAAAAATAAGACTTGATAAGATGTTAGTAAAAGGAGGTGAATAAAATGAAATGGACAACAAAGAATGATTATAAAGTGATTTCTTCTGCAAACAGAGTTTTCAATAATATTTATGCATCATCTTGTGGTAGCGGATGTGGTGCTGGAGATGATGAAAAGCCAGAGGAAAAAGCAACTGCTTGTGGTAGTGCTTGTGGAGCATCAGACGAATAAAAGGCAGTCACTGCATGTCTATCATGCAGTGATATAAAGGAAAGGATGGGTTTTATATGAAAGAATATTTTGCTTATCAATGGCATATTACTGATTACTGTGATCAAAGATGTAAACATTGTTATATATTTTCGGAAAATAAAGATATTAAATTATTAGAAACACCATTTAATCAGGTTGTTAAAACTTTAAATTCCATAGAAGAAATGTGTCAAAAGGAAAATAAAAATCCTTATATTTATCTAACATGTGGGGATCCTATTTTGCATACAAGATTTTGGGATATTATGAAATTGTTTCAAGAGCATCATATTACTTTTGGTATATTAGGAAATCCGTTTCATTTGAATGATGAAGTTTGTCAAAGATTAAAAGAATACGGCTGTCAAAAATATCAATTATCATTAGATGGGCTTAAAGATACACATGATTATTTTAGAAAGCCTGGCTCATTTGATATTACATTAGAAAAAATCAAATGTTTAAAGAAAGCAGGTATTAAAGTAGCAATTATGTCTACTGTTTCAGGAACTAATATGAAGGAAATACCAGAATTAATTGATTTGGTTGTTAAATATGATGTTGATATCTTTGCTTTTGGGAGATACTGTCCAACTAGTTTAGAAAAAAGTACACATATAAAACCTTTAGAATATAGAGATTTTTTAGATATCTGTTGGAAGAAGTTTGAAGAATACAAAGATTGTCATACTTCTTTCAATTTGAAAGATCATTTATGGACATTATATCTTTATGAAAAGGGAATCATTGATATACCTAGTGATTTAGATAGTCATACCATTTATGATGGTTGTCATTGTGGAAGTCATCATATGACAATTTTACCTGATGGTAAGATCTATGCTTGCCGAAGGATGGAAAGTCAAGTTGGAAATATTCAAGAAAAATCATTATATGAGTGGTTTCATGATAAAGAATATGAAAAATATCGAAAATATGATAGATTTGAAAAATGTTCAAGATGTGAGTTGTTGAGATTTTGTAGAGGATGCCCAGCAGTTAGTTATGGATATACACATAATATGTATGCACCCGATCCACAGTGTTGGAAAGAGTTGAAGGAGGATGAAAAAGATGAATGCTAGTGAGTTATTAAATTTAATGAAATCAAGAAGAAGTTATCGCTTATTTGAAGATAAACAAATCAATGATGAACAATTACAAATGATATTGGAGGCAGGTCTTTATGCTCCTAATGCAGGTGGTAGACAGTCGTGTTTGTTTCTTGTTACTCAAGATAGAGAAATTAATAACCACTTAGGAAGAATTAGTCGACAGGTTGCAAAAGTTGTTAGGGGAAGATATGTGAGCCACGAACAGCCAAGTATTATTGATGATCCTAATATCAAAAGTGCCTTATATGGAGCACCAACAGTGATTACACTTTTAGCACCAAGGAATTTTTTGTTCAGTGAAGCAGATTGTTGTGTGGCAGGACAAAATATGATGTTGATGACACATGCCTTAGGACTTGGTAGTTGTATGATATCTAGAGCAGGTTTAACAATGGATAGTGAGTTTGGAAAGTCTTTATTAAAAGAAAAAGGAATAGACAGTGAAAAATATCGAGCTTATTATCATATTATTGTAGGTTATCCAAAAGGAAAGACAGTCACAAAGGAAAGAAAAAGTCGTATTTATAAGTAAAGGCAGAGATGAATATGAATAGTTTAGAAGAAAGAATCATAGAAGCAAAAAGACTAATCTGTAAAGTTGATTATATTGTCATAGGTGCAGGAGCAGGTTTATCCGATGCTGCTGGATTTCATTATTCAGGCAAGCGATTCGAAAAGTATTTTAAGGATTTTAAAGAAAAGTATGGTATTTCTGATATGTATAGTGGTAGTTTTTATCCGTTTGAAACTGAGGAGAAAAAATGGGCATATTGGGCGAGAATGATTCTATGTAATACTTATAATACAAAGCCAACAGAAGTCTACCAAGCATTACTCGATTTAGTCAAAGATAAAGAATATTTTATTATAACAACCAATGCAGACAATCAGTTTTATATCAATGGGTTTGATATGAACTGTTATTTTGAAACACAGGGAAACTATATCTATATGCAGTGTCAAAAAGGCTGTCATAATAAAGTCTATTATAATGAAAAACTTATCAGAATGATGGTACATCAAATAAAAGACTGTCAAATTCCTTCTGCTCTTGTACCTAGATGCCCTATATGTGGTGGAAAAATGGATATTCATGTAAGAAAAGATAGTCATTTTGTAGAAACCAAAGGCTGGCATAGTCATCAATGCCAATACTCAAATTTTTTAAAAAAAGCGCTTAAACATAGAGTTGTTTTTTTAGAATTTGGAGTTGGATTTAATACTCCTGGTATCATACGTTATCCTTTTGAAAGAATGGTCCATCAAAATAAAAAAGCTCATTTAATACGTTTTAATAAAGATTATGATTTTTGTATGAAAGGTAATGAAGATAATGTTATTTGCTTTCATGAAGATATATTAACAATACTTCAAAAAATTCAAAATTATCATGTTTCATCCTATATACCAAAATCCAAAAATAAGATAAATCATATTTTATGGAGTAGAAACCCATTATAAAAGTAGTTAAATAAAAATTATTAATCACAAAATCTAAGATATCTGGTATTGAAGAAACAAAGAAAGTACCACGCTCTTTCATATTGGAGAAACTTTTGTTAAAGCTTTATTATATTAAATCATTCAGTTTATATAAATTGAATTGCGTATTATTGACATATGTCATATTCAATTATATAATTGGCATATGCCAATAATTAAGAAAGGAAAATATATATGCCTAGACCTAGAAAATGTAGAAAAGTATGTTGTTTACCCAAAATTAATGAATTTCGTCCAATGGGAGAAATTCAGCAATTTATTACTCTTACAGTTGATGAATATGAGACAATAAGATTAATTGACAAAGAAGGCTTTTCTCAAGAAGAATGTGCTAAGTATATGCAAGTTGCACGTACAACCATACAGCTTGTTTATAATTTAGCAAGAGAGAAAATTGCTACAGCTCTTGTTTTAGGATATGGGTTACGCATAGAAGGTGGTACATATGAACTTTGTGATGGAAAAGAAAGTCAATGTAACTGTGGTGGTTGTTCAAAACATCGACAAAGGTGTAAAAACAGATAAATATTATTGGTACAATAATAAATATAGGAGGAAAATATAATGAAAATTGCTGTGACTTATGAAAATGGGGACGTTTATCAACATTTTGGACATACCCAACAATTTAAACTATATTCTGTTGAAGAAAACAAAGTTGTTTCTTCAGAAATTGTTGATACTAACGGACAAGGACATGGGGCTCTTGCTAACTTTTTAGCAAATTATAACGTAGATACCATGATTTGTGGTGGTATTGGAAAAGGAGCACAGGTTGCACTTGGACAAATGGGGATTCAGATATTTGGAGGTGTACAAGGGAGCGCTGATCAAGCTATAGAAAAATTTCTAGAAGGGAGTCTTGTTTATAATCCAGATGTACAATGTAATCATCATGAAGGACATGATTGTGGAGAACATGGATGTAAGCATTAATGGACTTAAGTTATTTCTTAGGTCTTTTTATTTTGAACAAAAAAAGTATTAAAAGTTAATGTATATTACAATCTAGTATTTTCTAATTCTTTTTCAAAACTTTCTACAAACTTCTTAACCTTTTTACTAGGATTTAAAGGATAGATTAAACCATAGGGAACAGTGAATTCAGTATCTAATGGAACATTTACAAGAAGAGGGTGTACTTTATTCCAAAGATCAACTGATATCATAATTCCATTAATAGAGTTACACAGATTAAATGTATCTATATCATATGCAGGAACATTCATAATTTCAATTTCAGGGTATTCTCGTTCTATCATATCTCTTATATCATCAATATAAGAAGTGTCTCCTCTTTCTACCATAATAATCTTATGTCCTTTTAAATCATCAAAAGTAATTTTATCTTTTGACGAAAGAGGATTATTAATAGAAATTGCAAGACATATATTGTAATCACAAATATGGTAAATAGAAGCACGATGTCTAAAGTTACTTGAAGAATAGATTCCAAAGAAACAGTCAATATTTTTACCTAATTGATCTAACAGTGATTCAAATTCATCTCTTTGATCATTAAAATTGATAACATTCATATTAAAATCAGGATAATTTGATTTTAATTTTTTTATTAAATCAATAAAGGGATTAAAATGTCTAAGTTGTGAAACTCCTATAGAAATATCATTGATACGATGATTGTAGATATCTCTAGCTTGTTGTAATGTTATATTTGAAAACTCAATTATATATTGAGCCTTTTCATAAATGAATTGGCCTTCTTTTGTAAGTGTTAATCCAGTGTGTGTTCTATGAAATAGCTTTATATCTAAATCATCTTCTAAATGATTGATTTGTTTGATAACTGCAGGTACAGATATATACAATCTCTCACTTGCTTTTGAAAAGCTCCCTGCATTTGTGACTTCTATAAATATAGGTAAATATTTATTATACATAATATCACTCCTTATAACCTAAAGGTTAATACAATTATAACATATTTCTTCTTCATTAAACTATATATTTTAAATATAATTAAATTGTAAAATAAAATGGAGGGTAGAAAAATGAAAAAAAGATTTATTGGAAAATTAGAAGTATCATCAATAGGAATGGGATGTATGGGATTTAGTCATGGATATGGACAAGTTCCAGAAAGGAGATACAGTATTCAAGCTATTAGAGAAGCCTATGAATTTGGTTGTACATTCTTTGATACTGCAGAAACCTATGGAGATGTTTTATACTATACGGGACATAATGAAGAGATTGTAGGAGAAGCTGTAGAGCCTTTTAGAGACAAAGTGGTTATTGCGACAAAGTTGCATATTTATGATGAAGAATTAGTAGAAGGGTATGATTTATATAAATTAGTAAGGTCACACTTAGATGCATCATTAAAAAGGTTGAGAACTGACTATGTAGATCTATACTATTTACACAGAGTTAATGAATTAGTGCCTAATGAGGATATAGCGAAAGTTATGGGGCAATTAATTGATGAAGGTCTTATTAGAGGTTGGGGGATTTCGGCAGTAGATATCGACATCATTAAACAAGTACATGCAATTACACCATTAACCGCAGTACAAAATATCTATAATATTTTAGAAAGAGATTGTGAACAAGAAATATTTCCATTCTGTATAGAAAATAACATTGGTGTTGTTCCATTTTCACCGATTGCATCAGGTTTTTTATCAGGTAAAATTTCAACAAAGACACAATTTGAAAAGAAAGATGATGTTAGAAATTTTGTTCCTCAATTATCGAAGGAAAATATTGAAGGTAATCAACCAATCTTAGATGTATTAAATAAATTTGCAAAAGAGAAGAATGCAACACTAGCTCAAATATCATTAAGTTGGATGCTCAAGAAATATCCTAATGTAGTTCCAATTCCTGGTTCTAAAAATAAAGAACGCATTATTGAAAATTTAAGTGGATGGAATATTGAATTAACAGATGATGAGTTTAATGAATTACAGACAACATTAGATGGTATTAAAGTGCATGGACATAGAGGTATTTCTGAGACACAACATGTAAGTTTTCGTGATAAATGGGATGAAAAGAATAATAAATAATTATTGATTCAATTTCTGTATGTTTAATTGTTTTTATACAGGGAGTCTGATCTATCAATCCTATTATAAAGGTTAAATAATAAATATATCATAGATAATAAGAAATGCTTTTATCATAATATAAGTCTATTGTTTTAAATGTAACAATTGACATTACATTTGATGTCTTGTAAGATATCTATGAAAGGAGAAATAATTATGCAAATTTCGAGTCGATTTACAATAGCTATTCATATATTTGCCTGTATAGATACATTTGAAAAGGACAATAAAATAACAAGTGACTTTTTAGCCGATAGTGTGAATGCCAATCCTGTCGTTATAAGGAAAATACTTTCATCATTAAAAAAGAGTCATTTGTTGAATGTTCAAAGAGGTACAGGAGGAACAACAATTGCAAAGCCATTAGATCAAATAACTTTATATGATATTTATCAATCAGTGGAGTGTATAGAAAATGGCAAGCTATTTCACTTTCATGAAAATCCAAATACAAATTGCCCAGTAGGAAAGAATATACATAATATTTTAGATGATAAATTATTAAGAGTACAAAAGGCAATGGAAGATGAGTTATCAGCGATAACATTAAAAGATGTTATTGATGATACGAGATATTATATTAAAGAATGTATAAAGTAAGTAATCTATTATAGATTGCTTTTTTTATATTTTTCATTGTAACTATTGACATTACAACAAAACAATGTTATATTGCTGCTGTAGATGTAACTATTATAGTTACATTAAATATAAGAAAATGGAGGATAAAAAAATGAAATTAGCAGTCGTATGTGCAAATGGAAAAGCAGGTAAATTAATTGTCAAAGAGGCAGTAGAGAGAGGATTGGATGTAACAGCAGTTGTTAGAGGAGAAAATCAAACAGTTGCATCTCAAGTTTTAAGAAAAGACTTATTTGATTTAACAAAAGAAGATTTAAAAGATTTTGATGTTGTTGTTGATGCATTTGGAGCTTGGAGTGAAGATGTGTTACCACAACATAGTACTTCTTTAAAACATTTATGTGATTTATTATCAAAAACTGATATAAGATTATGTGTTGTTGGAGGAGCAGGAAGTTTATATGTGAATAAGGAACACACAATTCAAGTTATGGATGGACCAGATTTCCCAGAAATCTTTAAACCATTAGCCAAAGCTCAAGGGAAAGCATTAGAAGAATTAAGACAAAGAGATGATGTTTTATGGACATTTGTAAGTCCCGCTGGTGATTTTCAAGCCGATGGAGAAAGAACTGGAAAGTATATTTCAGCTGGTGAAGAATTAACATTAAATGAAAAAGGAGAAAGTATTATTTCTTATGCTGATTATGCTATTGCGATGGTAGATGAAATAACAAAAGGAAATCATATTCAAAAAAGAATAAGTGTTGTAAGAGAGTAAATGTAGTGATGAAGAAATCTCTTATGATGATAAGCTTTAATAAATAAAATAAGAGAAATGGTACGTTTTTATAACTATCATTTCTCTTATCGTAAATATGATTTATAATTGGTAAAGGAGTAATAAATATGACAACACATGATATACTTAAGATATTACAAGAAGATATTCATACAACCATTATAGCAACGATAGATAATCAAGGATTACTATATACTTGTGCTATTGATATGATGTTACTAGAAGATGACTATTTATACTTTCTAACTGCAAAAGGAAAATCTTTTTATCAAAGATTAATGAATCATCCATATATTGCATTAACAGGATTAAAGGGAGAAGATACTATGTCTTCTATATCAATATCTTTACAAGGAAAAGTAAAGAGCATCGGACATGAAAAGTTAGTAGATATTTTTCAAAAAAATCTTTATATGGCTGATATATATAGCGCTGAAGTTAGAGATGCTTTAGAGGTTTTTCAAATATATGAATATAGTGGTGAATATTTTGATTTAAGTCAAAAACCAATTTTTAGACAAAGTTTTTCAGTTGGAAGTAAAATAAGAAAACAAGGATATTTTGTAACAGAGAAATGTATAGGTTGTCAAAAGTGTTATCATATTTGTCCACAAAAATGTATAAATATAGCAGTTAAGCCAATAGTTATACAACAAAATCATTGTTTACATTGTGGGAAATGCTATGAAGTATGTCCAGTGCAAGCGATTAAGAAAGAAGGTGTATAAGATGTCTTTTGATAAAAAATATGAAGATTATGAAGTATTAATAAAGAAATTAGCACATAAGATAAAGAAATGTGATGCTATTGTTATTGGAGCAGGAGCAGGATTATCAACTTCAGCAGGATTAACTTATTCAGGAGAAAGATTTGAGAAACATTTTTCAGATTTTATTGAAAAATATGATTTAAAAGATATGTATTCAGCTGGATTCTATCCTTTTAAAACATTAGAAGAATATTGGGCTTATTGGTCAAGACATATTTATTATAATCGTTATATAGAAGCACCTAAAGATACTTATAGACAGCTTTTAGAACTTGTGAAAGACAAAGACTATTTTGTATTAACAACAAATGTAGATCATCAATTTCAAAAGAGTGGATTCGATTCTAAAAGATTATTTTATACACAGGGTGATTATGGATTGTGGCAATGTTCTAAACCTTGCCATCAACAAACATATGACAATGAAGAATTAGTTAAACAAATGATGTCTCAGCAAAAAAATATGAAAATACCAACATCTATGATTCCACATTGTCCAAAATGTGGAGCACCTATGACAATGAATTTGAGATGTGATCAAACCTTTGTGCAAGATGACGGATGGTATCAAGCTAATGCACGTTATGAAGATTTCTTAAAAACACATAAAAACTTAAGTATTGTTTATTTAGAATTAGGTGTTGGGGCAAATACGCCTGTTATTATTAAGTATCCATTTTGGAACTATACTTATCATAATAACAAAGCAACTTATGCATGTATTAATTTAGGAGATATTATTTGTCCTAAGGATATACAAAGTCAATCTATTCTTATTGATGGAGATATTCATCATGTAATTTGTGATATTTTAAAAGGAATGGAGAAATAACTATGAATCAAGATGAAAGATTAGTTTATCTAATACAATATTTACTGGAAGAAAAAAATTTAGATATAGATATTCCTCATACACATAGTGAATTATTCCAACTTTATCGTTCTTTAGTTAATATGAGAGAAGCTAAAACTATTTCTCAAGAATTTTTAAATATTCAAGATCAAATGCTACAAGAAGAAAGTCAAAGAAAAGGAATTATCTCTTTTGATAATACTATAGATAAAATGATAGTATGGAAAGGTGATATTACAAGATTAAAGGTCGATGCAATAGTAAATGCAGCAAATAACCAGATGGAGGGCTGTTTTATACCTAGACATTCTTGTATAGATAATGCCATTCATACTTACGCTGGTATTCAATTAAGAAATGATTGTCATTATATTATGAAAAAACAAGGTCATTTAGAACCTACTGGTAAAGCAAAAATAACAAAAGCTTATAATTTGCCTTCCCAATATATATTGCATACAGTTGGACCTATTATCAAAGGACAAGTTACAAAGAAAGATGAAGAACTACTAGCATCTTGTTATGAAAGTTGTTTAAGATTGGCAGAACAACATCAGTTAAAGACAATAGCATTTTGTTGTATTTCAACAGGTGTCTTTCATTTTCCAAATGAACATGCTGCAAGAATTGCAATAAAGACAGTGAAGGACTATTTAAAGGATTCAACAATTGAAAAAGTTATCTTTAATGTATTTAAAGATGATGATGAACTTATTTATTTACAGTTATTAAATAAATAAGATAAAAACAAAACTCTTGATTATATTCAAGAGTTTTCATCTATTATTGAGCTTCTATTTTTTTTCTTACTAAAAAATAATATCCAATAACAAGTATTCCAGTTATAATCCATGATATAGGATAAACAAGTAATAACATTGTATATGTATGATAATAATTATTAACAAAATAAACCCATATTAATCTTACAACACATGTTCCAAACACTGTTAATAAAGCTGGTGCCATTGATCTGCCATATCCTCTTAATGCTGATCCAGTAATCTCATAAGTTCCAAGTATCCAATGTAAACTCATAATTTGGAGAACTCTTTGAACAGCAAATGGTATAACTTCTAAATCAGATGTAAATAAGTGAACAAGTGGAACTCTTAATAAAACAATGACAACATCTATTACAAGTGCTATACCCATTCCAGTTATTAAAGCTAGTTTCCATACTTTACGACATCTTTTCCATTCTTTAGCGCCATAGTTTTGTCCTACGAATGTTGTAGCTGCTTGAGAGAATCCATTAATAACAGCATATCCTATATATTCAAAGTTAATTGCAGCTGAACTACCAGCAATAACTGATGAGCCAAAAGAATTCAAACTTGATTGAATAACGACGTTTGATAGTGAAAAAACAGTTCCTTGAAGCCCAGCAGGGACACCAATTTGTAAAATTTTAATAAATTCATTCTTGGAAATTGTTAAAGAATGATAATCAAAACGTAATGTTCCTTCTTCATGCATTAAACAATACATAACCACAATAGTAGAGAGTACATTTGATATTACAGTTGCTATCGCAACACCATCTACACTTAAATGAAATACAATAACTAAAACTAAGTTTAAACAAGCATTAACAATACCACCAATCACAAGTGCTACAAAAGGAGTTTTTGAATTCCCAGCACTCCTTAGTATTGCTGAACCAAAGTTATAGAGAAGTATAAAAGGCATTCCAATAGCATAAATTCTTAAATATAATACTGCTAAATCAATAATATCTTCAGGTGTTCCCATTAAAAGTAATAAAGGTTCAGCAACAAATTGTACAAATATCGCTAAAAAAATACCACAAATCAAGGCAATAGCAATGGAAGTATGAACACCCTTTGATATGTTTTCATCATTGCCACCACCAATATAATTAGCAATGAGGGCACTACTTCCTACTGAAATACCTACAAAAAAATTAATAAATAAATTAACAACTGATGCATTTGCTCCTACTGCTGCTAAAGCTTCAGAACTGGCAAATTGACCAACAACAGCTGAATCAACCATATTAAATAATTGTTGGAGTATACTTCCTAAAGCTAAAGGCAAAGCAAAAAGAACCATCTTTTTAAGTAATGGACCATGTAACATATCCACTTTTGTTGACTTTTCCATATTTTTCCCTCCATAAATCTATATATAAAATAACAATTTTCTTTATTTAATCTATTTAATCATAAATTCATATAAATATACATTTTTTTCAAAAAGCGAAAAAAATATACAGTTCTATGAATTATAAAATATAAAATTACAAATGTTTATATTCATCATTTTTTATTAATTAAGAATTATGAATTTTTAAAAAACTTTCACTATTCTTATAGAGTATAGTGGAATGCAATATTCATATTGTACTTTTTTTATTTATAAAATAAAATAATAGTTAAGAAAGATAATAATTGAGAGGAGAAGAGACATGAAAGTATTAATGGTTAATGGAAGTCCACATCTAAAGGGAAATACAAGTATTGCCTTTGATGAAATGATTAAGATTTTTGATAAAGAGGGTATTGAAACAGAAGTTATCAATATAGGAAACAAAGATATTAGAGGATGTATTGCATGTATGACTTGTAAAAAGGGAGCAGGGCAATGTGTATTTAATGATATTGTTAATGAAGTGGCTAAGAAGTTTGAAGAATGTGATGGATTAGTTGTTGGAACACCTGTATATTATGGGTCAGCAAATTCAACTTTGATATCATTTTTAACAAGATTATTTTATAGCACATCATTTGATAAAACAATGAAAGTAGGAGCAAGTGTTGTTGTTGCGAGACGTGGTGGAATTTCTTCAACATATGATGAACTTAATAAATTCTTTGCTATTTCAGGTATGCCAATTGCCTCAACACAATATTGGAATGCTATTCATGGGAGAGAACCTGGTGAAGCAGCACAAGATGAAGAGGGGTTACAAACAATGCGTGTTCTAGCGAGAAATATGTCATTTTTAATAAAGAGTATTGCTGATGGAAAGAAAAAATATGGTCTTCCAGAAAAGGAAGAATTCCATAGAACAAACTTTATTAGATAATGATCTATTATAGGAGGAAAATATGGACTATATTATTTTAAATAATGGCGTGAAAATGCCTAAATTGGGTTTTGGAACAATTAATCAATTTGAAAGTCAAATTACAGAAAATGTAAGTTATGCATTAAATAATGGATATCAACTTATTGATACGGCAAATCGTTATGGTAATGAAGTTGAGGTAGGAAAAGGAATAAAGAAATCTGGTATAAAAAGAGAAGATATATTCTTAGAAACGAAGTTGGGACCTACTTTATATGAGAACAATCAAGCGATTGATGATACTTTAAAAAGATTAGATGTTAATTATATTGACTTAATGTTATTACATCATCCAGTTAATAATTATATTTACGCTTATAAAATGTTAGAAAAAGCTTACAAAGAAGGAAAAATAAGAGCAATTGGTATATCAAACTTCCCAGTTGAAAAGATTCAAGAAATATTAGATCAATGTGAGATTGTCCCAGCGGTTATGCAAGTTGAGTGTCATCCATACTATCCAGCAGAAGCAGTAAAACCTTTTTGTGATGAACATGGTATTGCCTTACAATCATGGTTCCCATTAGGACATGGAAATACAGATATGTTAAATGATCCAGTTTTTATTCAACTAGCTCAAAAATATCATAAAACAACAGTACAAATTATTTTAAGATGGCATACACAAATGGGATTTGGACTTGTGCCTGGAAGTAAATCAAAAGATCATATCAAAGATAATGCTCATATTTTTGATTTTGAATTAACGAATGAAGATATGAATTTAATTGCTAGTGTGAATAAACATCAACCTTTTTATCATGTTACAAAAGAATCATTAGAAAAACTTGCAACAACAAAATGCAATTTTGAAAAATAGAAGGAGAAATAAAATGGAATATGTTCAATTAAATAATCATTTAAAAATGCCAATATTAGGATTTGGAGTTTTTAGAGTTCCAGATAAATCAGAATGTTGTGAATCAGTTTATCAAGCAATAAAAGCAGGATATCGTTTGATTGATACAGCAGCATCATATATGAATGAAGATGCTGTTGGTGAAGCTGTAAGAAAAGCTGTTAAAGAAGGTATATGTACAAGAGAAGAATTATTTATTACTTCTAAATTATGGGTACAAGATATGAAAAACTATGAAGCAGCAAAGAAAGCCATAGATGCTTCTCTTCAAAAAAGTGGATTAGAGTATTTTGATGCCCGTGTTATAATAGGACCAAGTTAGAAGAAACCCAGTAAAATCAAGGGGTTAAGCCTAATTTAGTCCTATTTTTTATACCTGATTGGGGTTAAGAATGGGCAGCGCTGA
>JAETUM010000041.1 GCA_021768625.1 Candidatus Stoquefichus sp.
ACTTTTGTACCTGTTGAATCTAACTTATATGCTCTTACTCTTACATAATATGTCTTTCCTTTTGTTAATGTATATGTTGCACTTTTTCCTGTTAAATTCTTACTTGTTGCTTTACTGAAATTCTTATTTGTACTGTATTGAATTTGATAACCCTTCGCTCCTGTTGTTGCTTTATATGTTATCTTTAATTTCTTTCCCTTAACGTTTGTTAATGTTGGTGTCTTTGCTTTTGCAACAGAAACCTTTGTCCATTTTGCATATAAAGTTTTATTTCCAGTGCTTCCCTTTGCAATTTGTGTGACTTTTGTTTTATAAGTACTTTGACTATACCATCCATTAAATGTATATCCTTTTCTGGTTGGATTTTTTAATGTGATTGTATTAGTTGTCACATTATATGATGTTGGATTTAATCTATTATTTCTACCACTATTAAGATTATATTTAATAGTATACTTATTCACTGTCCACTTTGCATATAATGTCTTATTTCCAGTACTTCCCTTTGTGATTTGTGTAACTTTTGTTTTATAAGTACTATCGCTATACCATCCATTAAATGTATACCCTTTTCTGGTTGGAGTTTTTAATATGATTGTATTAGTTGTCACATTATATGATGTTGGATTTGATTGATTATTTGTACCACCATTAAGATTATATCTAATGATATACTTATTCATTGTCCACTTTGCATATAACGTTTTATTTCCAGTACTTCCCTTTGATATTTGTGTAACTTTTGTTTTATAAGTACTATCACTATACCATCCATTAAATGTATACCCTTTTCTGGTTGGATTTTTTAATATGATTGTATTAGTTGTCACATTATATGATGTTGGATTTGATTGATTATTTGTACCACCATTAAGATTATATTTAATGATATACTTATTCATTGTCCACTTTGCATATAATGTCTTATTTCCAGTACTTCCCTTTGATATTTGTGTAACCTTTGTTTCATAAGCACTATCACCATACCATCCATTAAATGTATATCCTTTTCTGGTTGGAGTTTTTAATATGATTGTATCTGATATCATTTGATATGTTGATGGATTTGATTGATTATTTGTACCACCATCAAGATTATATTGAATAGTATAACGACTTGGTATCCATTGTGCATATAAAACAATGTTATCATTTTGCTTAGTTGTAAGACGACTTCCCTCTTGCATATCTGAATAATGAATTCCTGTGCCATCTTTTTCAGTATTCCATCCATCAAAAGTATATCCAAATTTTTCATATGAATTTTTTAAAAGATTTTGAGATTCATTATAAAAGAACTGTTGTTCTGACATGGCTGTACCTTGTCCACCATTAGCATCAAAAGAAACATGGTAACAATTTGCAGCAAAAACAGCTTCATATCCTGCTTCAACATATACTCCAGATTGCTTTTGAGGAACAAAATATTCATCTTGACTAACTATATTTCCTTCTTCATCTTCCCAATGTAGAAAATAATATCCTGGATTAGCAATAGCTTTCGCTCCTTCTGGTATTCCATTTTCTTTATGAAATGTTTCCCAATCAATGCTTACATTTCCCATATCTGGATCTTCGCACCAATAACTCACAACAACATTATCACCTTTTTTTACAATCCATTGTCCATTAGATTGTTGTTCAAAAGTAAAACCACTTTGAGTTGGATAAGGATTATAAGAAAAGCCTCCATCTATTTTAGGATTAGTTTCAATATAAACATGATCCGTTGAAACCAAACCAGAATATCCATTATACCCACCAGTTGTTTCGAA
Source organism: Candidatus Stoquefichus sp. (assembly GCA_021768625.1). GTDB lineage: Bacteria > Bacillota_I > Bacilli_A > Erysipelotrichales > Coprobacillaceae > MGBC163490. Next base: position 1,776 of record JAETUM010000041.1, read on the forward strand.
TGCTGTTATTCCTGTAACATTCCCTAATATTTTTATTGTAGATTGATTCCCAAGTATTACTCTTCCTCCTCCTACAAAATCATTGAATTCTATATTATTATAATTTGACAAATCTAAAGCTCCATTTTCATTAATAACAATATTCATCTTCTCATTTTCCCATGATGTTAATTCCTTTGGTTGTAATGTTCCTTGATTAACTGTTAATTGAGCAATATTTTTTAATGAAAGATTAAAATTTAAATAAGTTGTACTTAATGATACATTTGTTCCTTTTTTTGCACCACTACCATCTATATGAGTTATTGAAGCATTATCTAATACAATATCTACTTTACCACTTACTGGATATAAATTTCCATCTGGATGAGGTGGTAATGGTTCAGTAAAATCAAACCAATTATCTTTGTCATAATAGTGTTCTTTTGCTCCAGAAGCATAAATATCTCCTAAGTTTGCATTTTTGGTATTTTGAATACATATTGATGTATCTCCATCATATTCTCCATTTATACTTCCAGCATATATATTTCCAAATTCATTTTTTCCATAAAGATTTATTTGAGCATCTTGTCCAGTTGCTGGTCCAATATGATTTCCTTCCAAATCATAAAGTCCACCACCTATAATATCAATTGAACTATATCCTGAATTACGAGAAGTATTATTTAATGTCAATGAATGTCCATTAGCAAAAATATAATCATGATATCTATATGCAAAATCTATTTCAATATTTTTAAAAGTCACATCGCCACCTAACATTATTCCAGCAGATCGACTTACTAATGAAGCTTGTGTTGTTTCTGAATCCGATTGAATTGTTACTGATTTATCAATAACAAAAGGTAACTCTCCAGGTTGTATATTAAGAAAAGCTCCTTTTGAAGATACAATATATATGATCCCTCCATCAGCCACATTTTCTACAGCATCTTCAAATCTACTATATGGATTCTCTTTAGTACCATCACCAGATATATTACTTGAACTTTCATTTATAGCTGTATATACAATATTTTGCGCTTCTTTAGCATGAGAAGGTATAATTAATATAGAAATCATTGAAACGAGAACAATGAACAAACAACTTATTTTTTTTATTATTGTCATAATTTTTTTCCTTTCTATTTCTGTTTTATATTATTCCTTAACTATAATATATCATATTCAAATTATTAAAACTATACATATACATTTTTAAAGTAAACTTTTAAAAGTATACAAATTCTCATTTTATTTTCTTGCTACACCTTCTTTTTGTGCCATTGTAGCAACAGCTTTTGCAACAATCTTAGGAACACGTGAATCAAGTACACGAGGAACAACATATGTAGCTGAAAGCTCCTCTTCTGTTACAATAGACGCCAATGCATGAGCAGCTGCTATCATCATTTCTTCTGTAATCTTTTTAGCATGAACATCTAATGCACCTCTAAATAAACCAGGAAATGCTAAAACATTATTAATTTGATTTGGATAATCTGAACGTCCTGTTCCCATAACAGCTACACCTGCTTCTATAGCATCTTCATACTTAATTTCAGGTTCAGGATTAGCCATAGCAAAAACAATAGGATTCTTTTTCATGCTTTTTACCATATCCTTTGTTAAAAGTCCTGGAGCTGAAACCCCAATAAATACATCAGCCTCCCTCACAGCTTCTGCCATTATCATACGTTTAGCTCTAGAATTTGTTATTTCAGTTAACTCTTTTGTTAAAAAATCATATTGATCATAATCCTCTTTTGTTACTATTCCATTCACATTAAAACCATATATTTCTTTAACACCTAAAGCATGTATCATTTTTATAATTGAACTTCCTGCTGCTCCAGTTCCACTCACAACAATCGTAATATCTTCTGCTTTTTTATGAACAACTTTCAAAGCATTTATTAAACCTGCAACAACAACAATAGCTGTTCCATGCTGATCATCATGAAATACAGGTATATCTAATTCTTTTATCAATGTTCTTTCTATTTCTACACATCTTGGAGCACTAATATCCTCTAAATTAATTCCCCCAAAACTTGGTGCTATAGCCTTAACAATACGAATAATTTCTTGTGGATCCTTTGTATCTAAACAAATAGGTACTGCATCTATATTTCCAAACTTTTTAAACAAAATAGCCTTTCCTTCCATAACAGGCATAGCTGCTTCAGGACCAATATCTCCCAATCCTAATACAGCTGTTCCATCACTAACCACAGCAACACTATTCTGTTTCCAAGTATATTTATAAACATCCTCTTTACAAGCTGCAATCTCTCTACATGGTTGTGCAACTCCAGGTGTATAACTCAAAGATAAATCATAATCATTTTCAAGTGGAACCTTTAGTTCAACACTCAATTTTCCTTTCGCTTGTTCATGAAACTTCAATGCTTCTTGATATATATCTTCCATAATACAACCTCCCCCCTATACCTACATCATTATGCCATAATCACTTGTAAAAATAAAGACGTCTTTTTACAAAATACGTAATGATTCAAAAAAATCGTACAAAATTGTACGATTTAACAAAGTTTAAATTTTTGCAGGATAAACTCCCTTTTCAATTAATAAACGAATATTTTCTTTAACATCTTCTTTATCTTCTTTATATGTCACACCAAACCATGAATCATGAGATTTAAGAATTTCTACAGAAACTTTTCCCTCTTTTAATAAATCATCAATAATTGTAGGTAATAGATATTCAGCTTTTAAATCATTCTCATCTAATTGATGAAGAAATTGATCAAAACCATTTTCAAGATAATCAAATAATTCTGGATATAACCCCCACATATTCATTGAAACAACAGAGTTCAAATCCAATTCCTTTCCTTCACAAATAGCTTTTTTATCAATATATTCAATATTATGCGTTTCAGTAATATCAACAAGTTTATGATTTTCTTCTTTACATATTCCTCTTGTTACACCACCATTTTCACTTAAAGTATTCTTTAAAACAAAGCCTACCATACATAATGGCAAAGTATGACTTTGATGTTCTTGCACAAGATAATGATAAGCAACTTTATAAGCTTCTTTTCCATAGTAATCATCTGCATTAATAACCAAAAATGGTTCATGAACCAAATTCTTACATACTAAAATAGCCTGTCCTGTTCCCCAAGGTTTTGTTCTATCTTTAAACTTCTTACTATATTTTTCAGGAATATTATCAATTTCTTGAAAAGCATATTCTACATGAATTTTCTTTTTTATTCTTTGTCCTATAATTTCATCAAAATCCTTTTCCAAGTCTTTTCTAATAACAAAAACAACTTTTGTAAAACCAGCTTGTATAGCATCATGAATAGAATAATCCATGATAATTTCTCCGTTTGGTCCCATTGGTTCTAATTGTTTAATTCCACCACCAAAACGACTCCCAATTCCTGCCGCCATGACAACTAATGTTACATCTTTCATACTTTTCTCCTATAATTTAGATATGACTATATCTCTAATTTTGTTAATGCTGCTTTCAATGTTTCAGCACTTTTTGCTAATTCGTCTAATTCCTCTTTATTCAACTCAGTTTCCACTATCTCTTCTATTCCATCTTTTGAAATAATAGCAAGAGCACTTAAACAAACATCATCAATACCATATTCCCCTTGTAATAAAGTAGAAATAGGTAAAATTGCTTTTTCGTTATTTACAATTGCAGTTGCCACTTTTTTTACACAGGCAGAAACACCATAAAAAGTAGCATCCTTTCTTTTAATGATCTCTTTCCCACAGTCCAATACAATTTGCTCAATTTCTTTCTTCATCATATCATATCCCATAACTTTATTTTCATTTAAGTATTGAGAAATATGTTTATTTTGTACCTGAACTTTAGACCATGCAGTTAATGCACTATTTCCGTGTTCACCTAAAACATAAGCATCAACATCTTTTAAATCAACTTTTAAGTATTGAGCAAGAATTGTTTTTAATCTAGCAGTATCTAGTATTGTTCCTGAACCAATAACCCTATGTCTATCAAATCCTGACAACTTTAATGTGACATATGTTAAAACATCAACAGGATTAGAAATAATAAACAAAATACCTTCACATTCCCTTTTTTTAATTTCTGGAATAATACTTTTAAAAACTTCTACATTTTTCTGCATTAAATCTAGTCTTGATTCATTAGGTTTTCTTCCTACACCAGCAGTAATAATAATAAGCCCTGCATCAACAATATCATCATAACTTCCAGCATAAAGATGAATGGATGAAGAAAAAGCACTACTATGGCTTAAATCCATAACTTCTCCCTCAGCTTTTTGATGATTAATATCTATTAAAACCATCTCAAAAAATAATTCAGCTTGAATCAAATTAAAAGCAACTGTTGATCCTACACGTCCACATCCTATAATAGCAACCTTTTTTAAATTCACCATAAATAACTCCTTAAATTACAATATTCATTATTTCTAATATAAGTATACCATTCAATCACTTTTATTTCTAAATAAATCATATATTATATTATTTTTAAAGTTATACTTTGCTCACAAGAATTCTTAACTTTCCATTAGGATCAGGAGGTAAAATATCTTTCCACTCAAAAACAATCTTTTTAGGTTCTCTATTAAAGATTTCTATACTTCTAGAAGTAATAAGTTCCTCAATTTCCTCTCTACTCTTCTTCGAAATCTTTTCCATAACCAACTCTAGCTTTAATTCTTCATATGATTCTTGAGTAAAACGATATTGTGCAATTTCTACAAGTCCAGCCATTAATCTATTGACATGCATCCAGCCATAAACACTACCATCTGCATTCTTTATCTTATCATTAGCTCTTCCCATAATTTTTGAAATATATCTTACTCCATCTTTCGTATATGTTTCTACATAATCACCTACAACATAATTCAACATTGGAAAGCCAAAATGTTTAATAGGCGTTACAATAATTTGTCCAATTCCATTATCAATAACATTTCCATCATCATCAACAACATTCACAACATGTGTATCATGCCAAATTCTATGTTCCCAATGTTTTCCACATTTTTCTATCGCAAAGTTTCCTAACTCTGCTGCTCCATAAATATCAAACAAATTTTCTCCAAATGCTTGTTCTATTGTTTTACGAGAATTATCATCTAATGCTTCAGAAATAGATCCTAAACACTTTGGTTGATGCATTTGTATATTATGTTCCAAAGCATAACTTGCCATTAATTGCATTGCAGTTTTATTGCCATAAAAGAAATCTGGTTTATATTCATTAAATTTTTCAACCAAATATTCAGGTGGATTAACGGCACTTACTTGAATTCTTCTTAAGATTCCAAATTTCTGAATAATTGATTTAGTAGATGAATCTGGTATCATCATACTAAATATTTTATCAAAAAATATACTATATCCCTTTTTTTGTAATTTCGCACATCTAAATAAATTCGCAATATCTGATGCTCTATCTCTAGGTAATGAATATAATGTTAATGGAGAACCTGATGATCCTGAAGTTGTTCTACTTATCCATCCTTTATACTTTTCAGGATGAACTGTCTCTTCTTTAATCCATTGACGATAATCTTCTTTTGTTAATTTAGGTAATAAATTAAAATCCTTAGCAGTTTTTATATCTGATGGTTTAAGATTTAATTCATCAAATTTCTTTCTATAAAAAGGAATTTGATAAACATAATCAATATATTCTCTAATATTCTTATTTTGTTGTTCAATCCAATAAGTAGGATTTTTTTCTGCCTTCCTTAAAGTATAATTATAATTGATAATATACTTTAAAGTTAAGAAGTTCAATAATTTTCTTTCCACTTTTACATTCATTAAACCACGCTCCCTAGTCCATAGAATCAGGCAATTTTTTATAACCAACGATTAACATTTCAACTAACCTAAAAAGGTTTGAAATACACGCTGCAAAACCAAATCCCATAATCCCAAAATACTTTGTAAATAATAATGCTGTGACCATAAAAATAATTCCATATACCATCTGTAAAAACAGATGATACTTAGCTCCCAAAGTCGCTAAAATCAAAGTAATAATAAGTCCTGCTCCAAAATTAAATATTTGAGCAGCATTAACAACAATATTTAATATCCAATTCATTGCATCAATATTTGGATAAAGTAATGTAATATAGATTGGTGTTGCAATCACACAAGCAATCATACATAATACTGATACAATTAGAACAATCTTTACAATTGTTGTAAAATTTGATTTATTAAACTGACTCTTATCTGCAGCCATATAACTTAATATAATATTATTGATAGGAGCAGTAAACATAATCAAAGTCTTTCCTATCATTGAAAAAACATAATATGTTGATACAGCTTCTGGTCCACAATAATAATTAATAACAAATCTATATAAATTCACTAAAACATCTGTAATTAAATAAGAAAATATAAGTAATGATGTTGAATGAAAGACCTTATGATAATTCTGACTTTTCTCTTTTCCCTTAAATAAATCTGTTGTCAAAATTAAATACAAAACTGCAAGAACTTCACCAGCTAAGAAAATACAATACCAACTCTTTGTAATAAGAAACGCAATTGTTCCTATTCCATATCCAGCTGTTAAAATTGCAAAGTAAACAAAGTTCTTCTGAAAATCTAACTTCAATCTAAACTGAACTTGTCCATAATATCTTATTGTTGTAAATAGTACAATCAATGAATATATAAGAACTCCAATTCCCTGAAAATATAAATGAATTAATAGACCACCAGCTATAAAACCTAAAGGTAAAAAAATCTTTAATAAGTGATTATAATCACCATTACGACTTTCGATAGATTTCTTTAATGCAAGCCTATTATTACATATTCCAGAACCAATAGCATCACCTATAATATACACAAATCCCATATATGTAATAACATTCCCAAATTCATATTTTCCTATAGTTTGATTCATAATTGGATAAATAATAATTTGTAGTACGCCATTCATCAGCAACTGTGCTCCCACAGTATACATCAAATCACGTAAAATTTTCTTATATTTCAAATACAATTCAATGATCTTTTCCTTCATTTTTTACCCTCTATTTTTTAAATTTATATACATTAAATGATAAACCATCAAAACTTTGTTCATCTACTAATTCAACACTAATCTTTCCTTGCTTTTCTTGAATAATTTGCACTGTCTTTTCTATATCATAATATGGTTGAGTCATTAAATAACAATTATCCTTATGAAGTAAACTATCAACAACATCTTCTATATCATAATTCATTAATTTTTGATTTGTTGTTGGGGCATTGGTTCCCCATCCACCCAAACCAACATAATTTATTTCTTTGGGCTCATAATTTATATGAAAATCACTAGAATATCCAAATAAACCTACATTAACCATAGTAAAATAAAAATTATCTTTATTTTCTTCTAAATACTTATTGAATAAAACTAAATTTTGATTTCTTTCTCTTATATCCCTTGTTAAAATCCAAGTATAATATGTTGCATCAACAGTACAGAATGCTGTTATAAAGCACATGACAATACTTAAAATCTGTTTAAATGGCTTTTGAAAATGATTGAGAAGTTGAATTACATTTTTAAACTCTGTTCCCATACAGAGACAGGCAATAAGAAAGATAGAATCAATCGTTCTCTCTGGCATTCTTCCTTCCCAATACAAATAAAAGAAACCAAAGCACATCGCTGATATAACTAATAAATTAAAAACAATTAATTTATTTGCTCTTAAATATAAGGAAAAACCTATTGAAATAATTAACCAAAGCCAGAAAGAAAGATATTTACGACTAAAAACTGTTGATAAAGATCCATTCAATGATTGAATAAATTTTTTAACAATATTTCCTCTTTCCTTATTATAAAGTTCTTCTGATTTCTCTGCAATTTTTGTCATTTTCTCTATATCTATACTATCATCTAATTTCAAACTATATGATTGAATAGTCATAAATTCACTTTCATTAATTCCTATTTCATTATAAAAATCAATATTTTCTTCATAATCAGGTACACCATAATAATCATAAATCTTTGATCTTGCTAAATTAAATTGCTTATAATCTTTCCATTCATCACTTGAATATGCTATTAAATTATTTAATGGTGTAGCAAATAATATACATAATACAAAGAATGGAAAAACGATACATTTCTTCAAATCCTTTATTTTCCTACTTTTCCAATCAAATTGATAATACAAGAAAACCAAAGAATAAAATGCCATTGCCATTTGTGCAACTTTCTTTCTAATCATCATAGAAAGAATTAAAAAGATTAAACTTTCAATAATATCTTTCCATGTCAAATCGTCATTCTTAGTTGATTCATATATAATAAAACAAGATGTTCCACCTAATAGAGCAGCTGTTGTAGAAAATTGGAAATTTGTTAATGACTTATTCCAAATCACAAAAAAGAAAACAAACAATCCTATAATTGTAAACAAAATTTCTTTTTTATTATCACATCTATCTAACAATCTTATTGCTATTCTTATAAGACAAATAGCTTGTAAAACAATAAAAATAATACCATACCAATCAAAATGATTATTCACTTTATAAAGTGTAGCCATTAACCATCCTAATGGATACATGATGTAAACCAGATGTCCATCAGGAACACCAGTTTGAACACCAGAAGCTATATTCCTCATAGCTGTATCATCACATACAGCATAATTTATTCCCATAAACATATATATAGCCATAAACAAAACAACAACTGAAATAATAACTAATAAGTTTCTTATCATTTTACTCTTATGAATGGTCATACACTAACCTCCTTATAAAAACATCAATCTATCCTTTAAGCTTAAATTTCCAAATCTTAAAACCATTTACTTCTTTATATAAAGTTTTAACCACTTTTCCATCATTTTGTTCATTTAATAACATAAGAATATTATCAACATTCTTATTATCTACTAAATAAACATTATCTTCCAATAAAGCTTCAGCAGGATTCGTGATGTTATACTCATTTAAAATTTTCTTCCAAGTAGAATGATTTGTATCTACTCCAGATATATATATAGCATTTTTAAATCTTCCTGGTTCTATAGCCTCTAATGGTGAAAAATTTAAATAATAAGATTGAATCATTGTTTGAAACTCTAAAAAGTATATATTTTCCAAATGACTTTCAAATTCATTCATGAGGTCATATTGAATATTTTCTTTATTAAAAGTACAGTTATATTTTTTTACACTGTTATAATAAGATGGATACATAATTTCATGAGACCTTTGTGTGTCATGAAAATACACAGGTACTCTTAAAACAATCATTCCTACATTTAATCCAACGAGAACTTTCTTTATAGAACACATCTGATCTGTTAATGTTGTCATAAAGTACATCAAAGCAGTTGCTAGTGATAAAAATGTAGAATATTCAATTCTATATATCAATCTTCCCATAGCAATATACGAATATAATATAATGAGCGTTAATCCTAAAAAAATAAATGAAATGTTTAATATCTTTCTATTTCTTAAAAGACCCAATAAAAATATACAGACAACCCCTATTACACTTACATAAAACCAATATTTCTTTTCCAGAAAAGTCTTTATAACGTCTTTGAAAGTTACAGGATGTTGGTTACGATACTTTTGAATAATATTTGAAACACTTTTTAATTTATCTTGAGTATAAACATTTTGATCAATAAATCCCCAATGAATTAAATTATTATAGTCAGTTTCAGTAAATGAAATCTTTTCAAATTCATCTTGATAATAACTATAATCTAAACAAGTATAATCAACTATTGAAGAACGGACATCATTATACTCTACATATTCTTTGTATTCAGGGTTCATATTCTTATAAATTGCTGTATTTGTTCTATTAACAATTATACATAAAGAACAAGCCATAAGAACCAATATACTTCTTTTAAAAATTGTCTTTATCTTATCTCTGTTATTAAAACATAAAACTAGCCATAATATTCCATAAAATGGTAAACAAATATATAAACTCCTGTATCTTATACAAATCCCTATAAAAAACAAACAAGAAGCTAATGCTATTTCTTTCTTATTGATTTTCTCTTCAAATATATTAAAGAAATATAATAGAAAACTTGCTATAATTGTTAAAGTTGCTGTTTTTGTAAATTGCATTAATAAATAAATATCATTACTAAAAAAGCAAAGGAAACAAAAAACAACAGTTTTAAAATAGAAGTTATTGTATTTCTTTAATATACAATAAGTAATCATCCATAAAGATATAAATGAAATCAAAACTTGAAACCAAAAATACCAATTTATAGTATGGCATATACTATATAGAAATGATAAAACATATCCAATAGCAATATTCATAAAAACAATTTCTGGAGATGGAACTCCTGTATATCCTCCTGAGACAATCATTTGCATGATAAAATCATCAGAAACTTCATATTTAATACTCCCAAACATGAAAAAAGTAATGAAGAATAGTAAATTAATAATAAGTGAAAATAATAAAGGAGAATTCATTATGAACATTACATTTTCTTTATTCAATATCTTTTTCATATATATCTTCTCCTTTCACATAAAAATCACTTCAAATTAGCAATAAAAACCCCAAAAATAACAATAGCCATCCCAATAAGTTTATTTCTTGTGAAATCTTCTTTTAATAAAAATTTACTAAATACAGCAACAAGAATATAATTCAATGTTGCAATAACAACACCTATAATATAATCAACATGAGTATATGCAATAACATTAAGAACCATAGATATTACTAACATAAAATAACCTGAGATAACATAAACATTAAGATACTCATAAATACCACTATAATTCTTATTTGATCCCATTTTTAATACGACTTGAGAAAGAGAAGAAACCAAAACACTGATTAACAATAAAATAAAATATATCATATTAATACTTCTCCTTATTAATAATATAAATTCCAAATGAAATAATACAAATTCCTATAATTTGTAAAGGTGAACACCCTTCCTTAAATATAATAAAAGACCATAACACTGTCCAAAACAAATTGAGTCCTTTATTAGCATAAGCAACACTCAAGTCATATTTTTTTAATATTTGTTGCCAAACAACTGCATAAATCATTAAACCAATACCTAATAAACAAATAGTAAAGATAAAATTCCAACTAAACAGCCCAAATTCTCTTAAATTGTTACCAGACATTTTTGAAAAAACACCAGTTAAAGAATATAATAATACCGAAAATTGTAAAAATAATATATCTTTTATTTGCTCTTTATTCATAAAAACCTCCTTTAAATAGGAAAAACATTATAAAGCTAGTCAATTTTAAATATTCCAATTTCTCTTCCACTTGATAAATCTAATTGATTATAGAATGTAATTTCTTTATTATATTGCTCTAAAAGCGATCTAAATCTTTTAACAATATATTTTGATGTAGAACGATCAACAACAAAATATAAATTATCTTTTTTTAATAAATCATCAAAACTATTACATCCAAGAACTTTAAGTTGTTGAGAATAAACTGGTGATCCCACATTCCATCCACCTAAAGTTAATTCATTTATATTTTTCTTGCTATTTATAGAAGTTATTTGTTCACCCATACTGTTAAACGAAAAAAAATTTCTTAAAAATATCTTATTATCATTTTGACGATAGTATTCAACAACTTCTTCCCTATCTTGACAAGATAAGTACATTTCTTCCATTTGAACATGAGTAGATAAGCAATGGAAACAAAAGAAAATCAATAAAGGTACAAAAGAAACTATAAATCTATTTCTATTAAAGAAAGGAGATTTATTGACTCCACTTAATAATAACACTAAGAAAACAAGCACACATAATAAAATACCTATACCAACTCTTTCTGGCAATCTATTTAAAAATTGAAAAGCCATCCATGCCATCATATAAATACATAAACACATTGATTCAATAAAAATATATTTCTTCTTATCATCATAGACTAATACAAAACTAACAATTAAAAATAACGCAATTATTATTAAGTTAAATGAAAAATATACACTGTCTGTTAATTTTTCATATCCTGTATCTATTGTATCAAGAATTCTTTCACCTATTGTCTTTTCAGACCAAAATGCTTTTTCTGATAAATGATATAATTTTTCATAATCATCAATTGTTAATTCTTGATTTAAAAATAAAGCATTATAATCATATTTAAGAACTTCATACTTTAATTCATCAATACCTAAATCTTCATACTCTGTTCTATATTCATCAAAGTCTGGAAATCCATAAAAATCTCTAATTCTTGATCGATATACAGAATATGTACTAAATTCTTTCCATTCTTTTGTATTATAAGCCATCTTATTTGATATATAGGTTACTCCAAACAAACTACAAATAATTAAATAAGGAATAACAATACGCTTCATATTGAGTAATTTCTTGATTGAAAAAAGTTCAAATTTAATAATTTGAATAATAAAAATACAAAACAATAAAGGTAATATCATATAAAACATTTCAATTCTTAAATTAATACCCAACAAAATCATAACATATCCTGGTATATAAGAAATTCCTATTTTACTTGCCTTTTCTTGATTATTCCAATCTAAAAACAAATAAAGAATTCCCGATAATATAAGAATACTTGAAACAACAGACCATTCTAATTGCAACATATACTTATATAGTAATAAAATATAAGAAATAGCAACAAGAAGTATCAAGCATAAATTTCCATTATTTAATTTTCTTAATTTAATGATAAGGAAATATAATGGAAAAACTGTTGAGCAAAGCAAAAAAAGACCATACCAATCTATTGAGCCTGCTATCTCATATAATTGAGCTAAAAAAAATGATAAAGGATATTGGATAAAATACAAATGAGCTTCAGGAACACCAGTTTTATTTCCACTTAGAAAACTTTTAAAAGCAATATCATCGGGTGAAACGTATATAGGTGATAAAAATCTTTGTATAATCAATACAAAAATTATGAAAACAACGAACAAAACAAGTTCAAAAGAGTGATTTTTTATCCAATTCTTTATTTTCATAATTTATCCTCCAATTTTTTTGCTATAACTTTTCTTCTCACATTAAATTGTGGCATATCACTTATAGTCAAATATATTCTTCCTAAATATTCACCTATTAACCCTAAAGAAATAAGAATAAATCCTCCAATAATCATTATAGCAGAAAACATTAGTGTAAATCCATTAGCAACACCACCAACAAATAATTTCTTACAAATAAGAAAAAGCGCTGAAAAAAATCCAACAATTGCTAAAGCAACTCCTACAAATGAAGAAATACGTAATGGTACTATAGAAAAATTAACAAATCCATCCATCCACAATCTAATCATTTTTTTAAGATTATATCCTGAATGTCCTTCTATTCTATTACGATGTACTGCATCAATATTTGTTACTTTATTTGTGACTTGCATAATATATCCTAACATTGTAGGAAAAGGGCTCTTATAATTTTTAATAGCTTCTACCATCATTCCATTAATTGCATAAAAGCTAGATAAATGAACATCTTTTGGCTTTCCTACTGAATAATGCATGATAGATGTATTAATATTACTTGCCAACTTTTTCATAAAAGAATGTGTCTTTTCAGGGAAGTTTGCATAAACAACATCATATCCTTCATCGACTTTATCAATCAATCTAAAAATATCCTGAGGATCATGCTGACCATCATCATCCATATATATTAAATAATCAATATCTTGAATATATGATAATGGAACCAATCTTCCTGTTGCTTGTCCATAATTCTTTGATAAATCAAACCCTGATACAAAATCATATTTTTCTGATAATTCTGTAATATAATCAAATGTTTCATCAGTAGAACCATCATTAATACAGAATACTAATAAATCATAGTCTTCTTTATCTTTAAAAACTTCATGAATCTCGTTGACAACATTCACAATATTCTTTTTAGAATAATAACAAGGAATTGTAATTGCTACTTTTTTCAAAATTGTTCACCTTCTATTTCTTTAATGATACCTGTATTAAAGAACTCTAATATCATGTTATTTCCTTCAGTATCGTATATTTTTAAATGGTCTTTCAAGAAATCAATCGTTTCTAAAAGAGAATCTATATTTTCTGAAGACATAAATATTCTCGCAAAAACTTGATTCAAAGTTCCTGCTGCATCCATAACATCACCTAAATGTCTAAATTGAACAATATCAAAAACATCAGGGTGATTTAAAATTTCTTCTAATCCTTCAATTTTATGAATAATTCCATTTTTCAATAAAACAACTAACGCAAAATGAGGTTTATGAAAACGTGGTTGATTCACTTTTGCCAAATCATACCCACTAAACTTTCCAGTAACTGCATAATTTAAGTGCATTTCAATATTATCAACATGATTTGCATGATTAATCATTAAATAACCAGCACCACCAGCTAATCTTAATCCCATCTCAAATAAAATAATTTCTCCATTTCTTACAAAACCTTGTAAAAAGAATGTTCCATCTTTTAAACCAATATCATCAACCATATTTTGTAGTTTATGATGAATTTGATTATAATATAAATTTATATATTTTGATGGAAAGAAATATCCTAATGGTTGAGGTGCTTTACCATATTGATCATTATTTAATAATCTATCTGCCATTCCACATAAGTATACAACTCCATCTTGCATAACAAGATATAAATAAATATCATCACCTGTAATATACTCTTCAATAACAATATCTTTACATGTAGAAACTTCCATAGCCATATCAATGGCCTCTTTAACTTCAGTAGCATTATTAACAACAGATATTCCACGACTACTATAACTATCAACTGGTTTAATAATCACTGGATACTCAATAGATTCAGGATGTTTAGTAATAACATCATAATCAATATCTTGAGCAACTCTTATTCCATGTTTCATACATAAATCTTTGAAGTTTCTCTTGTTCATTGTTTGATCTAATTGTTCTAAAGTTGCATAAAATGGTAATCCTAATGCATCACAAACTTGTCGACAAGGTGCTAAAGTAATATCAGCATATCCTGTAAATACAGCATCAACTTTTTTCTCTTTAGCCAAATGAATAAGTCCCTCAATATCCAAAGCACTCACATCGTATGCTTCATCAGCAATAGCTTTTGCTGGTGCATCTTTAATATAGTCAGTAACAATAACGTACATACCTAATTCATGAGCTCTATTCACAATATGTTTAACAAGTTCTGTTCCACCAATGAGCAATATTCTCTTTTCTCTCAAATTATTCATAAAATCTCTCCCGTACTATATATATTTTTCTGGCAAATAGGTATTAACATCTTGAATATCATCTAGAGCCAATACAAACATTCCATATCTTGAAGAACTATCAGTTATTTGAGTACTTGGTAATTCATCAACATCCTTTTTATATATGATTTTCTCTGGAATCTCTTTCTTTGCTTGAATAAGTAAATCTAAAGACTTTTGATCCATAACAAAACATGAAATTGCATAATCTGCAATTTTATGAACAGAGAAATCAGGCTCTTTTCCACACGCAATATCAATAACCATTCCAACAAAATCATAACCTGTAGAAATATTCACAAGATGTGAACCTATACAGTCCCCTCCCATTCTTGAACCTATTTCTATAAATTTTATATTTCCATATATATCTATCTTGAATTCTGCATGAGAAGCTCCAAATTTAATGTCAAGAGCATCTAATGCTTTTTTAACTTCTTTTTCAATGGTTGCATTGATTTGACGATTCAAAGGCGCAGGTTCTACATGAGCTGTTTCAATAAAATGAGGTGCTCCTGTTGTATATTTTTTTGTAATAGCTAAGCAATGATGTTCTCCATTATAAGATATACTTTCACAACTGTATTCATCACCATCTACATACTCCTCAATTAATGCTCTTTTTTCAAATGAAACTTCTTTAGCATATTCAATACCTTCCATTAATTGCTCTTGATTATAAACTTTTGAAACTCCTCTGCTTCCTGATCTATCAGTTGCTTTCACAATAAGAGGATAATGATAACCTTTAATCATATCCAATGTAAAATCATCATCGACAATACAAAAATGAGGTATTGGGACATGATTTTTTTCAAATGCTTGTCTCATTAAAAATTTATTTGTAGAAATAGTATCAGTGATTTCAGGATTACATCTTAAATTCAAATGTCTTGCTACATAATTTACTGTCAAAACAGCTAAATCAGATGCTATAGAAGCAATACCATCAATATGAATATTTTTACAAATTTCTAAAATTTGTTCTTTTTCTACTATACTAATGGGATAAAAATAATCAGCTTCATCTTTTGCTATAGCATCTTCTTCCCAAGCAAAAACATGTGTTTCATATCCTTTTTCTTTTGCCTTTAAAACCAAAGGTAACTGTAATTCACTTGCACCAATAATAGCTATTTTTGATTTCGTCATAACAAATTCCCCTTATAAAATATTTTTTATACACTCACATACATATTTTGCATCATCTTCACTCATATCTGCATATAATGGTAATCTTAATAATCGAGATGCAATATCCTCAGTAACAGGACAATCTTCTGGCTTATATCCTAATTTTAATCCATATGGTGCTGAATGTAATGGTACATAACAAATATAAGCAATGATTTCTTTTTCTCTTAACTTCTTAATTAACTCATCTCTAATTTCAGAAGTTGGTAAAAGAATATTAAACATATGTGCATTATGTGTAACATTTTCTGGAATAACAGGCAATCTTAATTTTCCATTGTCTTCTAATTCTTTTAAATCATGGAAATACGTATTCCATACAAGCATACGTTTATCCATAATTTCATCATAACGTTCCATTTGTGCATATAAAATAGCCGCTAATAAATCAGAAGGTAAGAATGATGAACCAATATCATGCCAAGTATATTTATCAACTAACCCTCTCAATACATTTCTTCTGTTTGTTCCTTTTTCACGAATAATTTCTGCACGTTCCATATATTTTTCTTCATTAACAATAATGGCTCCACCTTCACCCATTGCATAGTTTTTTGTTTCATGGAAACTATAACATCCAAACTCTGTCATTGTTCCAGCAACTTTTCCTTTGTAAGTAGAACCTACAGCTTGAGCAGCATCTTCAATAACAAACAAATTATATTTATTAGCGATTTCTATAATTTTATCCATTTCACATGGAAATCCTGCATAATGAACAACATAAATAGCTTTTGTTTTTTCAGTAATTAATTCTTCAATCTTATTTTCATCAATATTAAAAGTATCTTCTCTAATATCACAAAAAACAACATTTGCTCCTCTTAATAGGAAAGCATTAATTGTAGATGAAAATGTAAATGAAGGAGCAATAACTTCATCTCCATTTTGTAAATCTGCTAAAATAGAAGCCATTTCTAAAGCAGTTGTTCCAGATGTTGTTAGAAGCATATTCTTAATACCAAATCTTTTGTTAAATTCTTCATATACCTTTGTTGTATATTTTCCATCACCTGAAAGAATGCTGTTATGTAAAGCATCAACAACACATTCTTCTTCTTTTTTTGTTATACTTGGTTTATTAAACTTAATCATTTTACTTTTCCCCCATCTTTCTTATATCGCTTACTAAACGAGTTTGTTGATACAAATGTTTATAGAAACACTCTCTTACCTCATCATTATTTAAAGCCTCTTCAAACTTTAAGATAGACTTCATAAAATGATTATCTGCATCAACAACAATCTCCTCATGATCATTTCCTATATAAACATCTATAACTGGTTGATTTCCAGGTGGAGATGTAAATATTCTATTGGTTGATAACTTCCCTTTAGATCCATATATTTCTAATGAACAACTATAATGGTTATCCATTCCAAAAGCTCCTTGAAAAGTAAGTTTCTGATTACTTAAAACAAAATCTCCATAAACATCAACATCACAATCGTCAGTATAATATAAATGTGCATTTTCTACTTGTACATTCTCATTTAATAAAAGGCATCCTAACTTTGCAACATATCCTCCAGCATCAAGTAATGCTCCACCACCTAATTTTTGAGAATATCTAAAATCATTAGCAGCTCTTTTTGGGAAGCTAAAGCAAGAGCGTATAAAACGTAATTCTCCTAATTTATGAGAATCAATAATATCTTTCACAACTTCTAATTGCTTATGAAATTGAAACATATAATTTTCTTGTAAAACTAACTTTCTTTCTTTAGCTAATTGAATTAATTCTTCTGTATCTTTTAAACAAGTTGTTAATGGTTTTTCTAAAAAAACATGTTTTCCTTTTAGTAATGCTTTCTTTGCATATTCATAATGTAAAGCAGGAGGTAAAGGTATATATAATATATCTATACTCTCATCATTAATAAGATCATCAAAACTCTTAAATATATTTAATTGATAATCATTTTTGAATTTTTCTGCTTTTTCAATATTGTATTCCTCTGCAACACCAACACATTCAAAATGAGGGCATTGTTTTAAAGCAGGAACAAACATTCTATAAGCAATATCAGCTGCACCTAAAATACCTATTTTATACATCACTATACCTCCAATAATGAAATAAGATTTCTTAATTGTATATTACATACATTATTAAACTGAATCATTTGATTTAATGTTGCAAAATCTATCCATATATATTCATCTGATAATTCTATTTCATCTTCAATATTTATAATAATATTTCTATTTTGTTCATGATAAAATCTTCCACCTTCTTCTGATAACAATACATCGATTAAAACGTTTTTATCATTATGAAGATAGTCAAAAAATATTTTTTCTACATTGTTTTGAATTTGTGCATCAATTTCATTTGCTTCCAATTGTATTGTTGGTCCAAGTTCTACATTATCAAAACATCCTATTTCTTTTTTTAGTTTTACCAAAAACATCTTTTTATCATCAATGACTTTACTTATAAGCCCAAATAAAGCAATTCCTGTTGCTTGAAATAATGGTTGAGTCCAATGTGTCACTTCTCTTCCTTCAATACTAATATCACAATAGATTACTTTAAAATTTGCTTGTTCATTTGAAATCTCATTATCACTTATCTTCCAAGTTGTTAATTTATTTAATGGAACAAATTGCAAACTGGTTTCTTCAAACATCTTAACATTATTCATTTTATGAAAAATCTTTGAAAAAGAAAGTTGATCAAAATCTAATATAGATTTCGCTAAAAATTGATCTTGTGTTTGACTTATAATTTCATCTTTCTCACTTGAAGATAATTTATTATAAACTGGTAAACATGACAATACTGTTCTTGTATCCATATTAACGATATTATCAAATCTCATTAAGCGTTTAATTTGTCCTAATGTCATCCACTTAAAATTATCTTCCACTACTATATCTTCATTAACCATAATAACAATATTTCTATTTCTTTTATGATAAAAACGTGAAGATTGTTCAGATTGTATTTGATCAATAATAATAGAATCAGGATCAACATTAATAAAATATTCTAAATATTTTGGCTTCTTCCCCCCATGTTTTTGAGTAAAGTTGCTTTTTGTTGCCTGAATTGTTGGAGAAATTTGAATTTTATTTATATTTCCAGGTTCTATTTTTGCCTGCATTAAAAAATGTAATTTATTATCTATAATAGAACAAATAATTCCCAAAAATCCAATTTCATTTTGCATGATAATTGGTTGTTCATAAACAACTTGGTCATCTTTTATTCTTTGAATTCCTTGAACAAAAAAGAAACTATTATTTTTATTTGTAATAATTCCCTTTTCTTCATCATAAAACCAATATGTACTATCTGATAAACAATTACGTTTAATATCTACATGGATTGTATGATTTAATTCATCTATCCAATCATCTATTTCTTCATTAGAATTTATAAATCCTTCTTGATCACTCCATGAATTAAAGAGCAACTGTATCCAATTCTTCATCTTCTTGCACCACACTCTCATTAGCTATTCTTTCTAAATATTTCCCATATTCATTCTTATTAAGACCACTAGCTAATTTTAATAATTGTTCTCTCGTAATGTAGCCCATCTTGAACGCAATTTCTTCGATACATGAAATATACAACCCTTGTCTTTTCTGTATACTTGCTACATATTGTGCAGCTTCTAAAAGATTATCATGATTTCCAGTATCTAACCATGCCATTCCACGACTTAAAATCTCTACTTTTAATTTCCCTCTTTTTAAATATTCATTATTAATAGAAGTGATTTCTAACTCACCTCTAGCTGAAGGTTTTATTGTCTTTGCAATTTCTATAACATCATTATCATAGAAATACAATCCTGGCACTGCATAATTAGATTTAGGATTTTTTGGTTTTTCTTCAATATTCAATACATTTTTATTTTCATCAAAAGCGACAACACCATATTCTCTAGGATCATTCACATAATACCCAAAAATAACTGCTCCTTCTTCTAAACGACTTGCTCTATTGAGTGTTTCAGAGAAGTTTGTTCCATAAAAAATATTATCCCCTAAAATAAGTGCCACACTATCATCTTCAATAAATTCCTCACCAATAATAAATGCTTCTGCTAATCCTCTAGGATATTCTTGAATAGCATATTCTATATATATTCCTAATTGACTTCCATCACCTAACAATTCTTCAAACATAACTACATCTCTAGGTGTAGAAATAATCAAGATTTCTTTTATTCCTGCAAGCATTAGTGCAGATAATGGATAATAAATCATTGGTTTATCATACACTGGTAAAATTTGTTTTGATACTGCTTTTGTTAGAGGATATAATCTTGTCCCTGATCCTCCAGCTAAAATAATTCCCTTCATGAAAAATCGCCCTCTCTATATCTTGCTTCCATACATTTTTTCAAAATAGTTTTGATATTCACCTGATAGAATATTTTCCCACCATTCTTTATTTTCTAAATACCATTCTATTGTTTGTTTAATTCCTGTATCAAAATTATACTTTGGTTTCCATCCTAACTCAGTTTCTAATTTTTTTGGATCAATAGCATATCTTCTGTCATGCCCTTTTCTATCTTCTACAAATTTAATGAGTGTTTCTGGTTTATTTAAAGCCTTTAAAATTGTTTTAACAACTTCTAAATTTGTTCTCTCATTATGACCACCTACATTGTAAACTTCCCCAACTCTTCCATTTCTTACAATAAGATCAATTGCTACACAATGATCATAAACATGTAGCCAATCTCTTACATTAGCACCATCACCATATACTGGTAATGTTTCATCAGCTAATGCTCTAGATATCATTAATGGAATAAGTTTTTCTGGGAAATGATATGGTCCATAATTATTAGAACATCTACTTATTGTAACTGGCAACCCATATGTACGATGATAAGCCAATACAAACAAATCAGCAGAAGCTTTAGATGAACTATATGGACTAGATGTATGTAATGGCGTTGTTTCTGTAAAAAACAAGTCTGGTCTATCTAATGGTAAATCTCCATAAACTTCATCAGTAGATACTTGATGGTATCTCTTAATTCCAAAATGATTACATGCATCTAACAATGTTGTTGTACCCATAACATTTGTTCTAACAAAGCTTTCTGGATCTTCGATACTTCTATCTACATGTGATTCTGCTGCAAAATTAATAACTATATCAAATTTTTCTTTATCAAATAATTCAAAAACAAACTTTCTATCAGCTATATCGCCTTTCACAAATTTATAATTTGGTTTTCCTTCAACAGGCTTACATGTTTCTAAATTTCCTGCATATGTTAATAAATCTAAATTAACTATCATATCGTCAGGATACTTATTAACCATATAATGAACAAAGTTTCCTCCAATAAATCCTGCCCCACCTGTTACTAAAATTTTCATAATAGTTCTCTCCTTTAAGCTCTCTGTTTGTATTTACATTCATTATTCATACATTTGAAAACATTCATAATTTATTGTTTACTACAGTAATTAATAAACCTCTTTCTTACAAAAGAGGACATATTAATCCTGTATTATTGTAACATAAAAAAATATAAAAACAACCAAAAAAACTTATATAAAGCATAAATAACATTTTTTTATCATGAAAATCAACAAAAACAAATTAATTAACATTTTTTAACAATACTTGTTAAAAAAATATCAAAAGAAAAAACACCAATCATTATGATATGTACCCAGAATCCTGGGCACATAAATTTATGAATTGAAGCTTAACACATGGATGTTATCCTGTATTGAACAGGTGGCATCCATTTTGTTTTGGCTTGTATTCTTTTGTTGTTATAATAATCAATATATTCTTCAATCGCTTTTGAGAACTCTCCAAATGATTTATAATCTTTCTCACACCCATAATAAACCTCATTCTTTAATCTTCCAAAGAATGTTTCTATGATGCAATTATCGAACAGTTTCCTTTCCGTGACATTGATTGGATGATTCCATGTTCTTTTAATGAATCTATATATTGTTGGTGTTGATATTGCCATCCTTGATCCGAATGGAAAATCAATCCCTTTAATACTGGAAATTTTGCATATGCCTTATCAAGCATATTACATATTTGATTAAGATTTGGATGTAAAGATAAATCATAAGATATAATTTCATTCGTATACATATCTAATATAGGAGAAAGATAACATTTCCCCCATGAAAAGTTAAATTGTGATACATCAGTCGTCCATTTTTGTAAAGGTGCAGTTGCTTTAAAATCTCTATTGATAATATTATTTGCAACTTTCCCTACATTTCCTTTATACGAATGGTACTTCTCTTTAGGACGTTTTCCGAATAATCCCATATTATGCATCAAACGTTGTACACGTTTATGATTTACCTTATATCCACGATTGATGAGTTCGTGATGGACTCTTCTTACACCATATCTACCTTTATGTTCTGTAAAGATAGATGTTATCTCTTTCAATAACTCTTTATTTCTAATTTCTATAAGTTCTTTAATGATCGCTGCTTTTTCGCCTTGAGTTGCGCAGCGTAACTCTCTTCTCTCAAGGCTATCTCTTTTTTTAAGACTTCAATTTCCGTTTTGATATATTCGTTTTCAGCTCTTAATCTCATTAATTCTTCTTTTTCAGATTCAGTTAATTCTTTTGGTTCTATTGTTTTGTGTTTGCTCATAATAAGATCCTTTGGTGGTCTACCTTTCTTTGATTGTACAAGACCATTATACCCTAATTCATCATATTTTTTAATCCAATTATATAGTTGTCCATTACTGATACCTGCAGAAATGGCTGTTGAGAGTACAGAGTTTCCTGCTTTTACTTTTGAGATCAATTCAAGTTTTTCTTCTGGTTTCCATACTCTATTTGAATTTGGATGTTTTAAAGAATCTATTCCATGCTCCAAGACTAATCGTGACCAATCTCTTACTTTATGTTTAAAGTTATGACTTTTTATTCCTTTCGGAGTTGGTGGATAGATGCCTTTTTCTTGATACAATTTTACACATTTTAACTTAAACTCAAAACTATACTTCATATTAAAATACCCTCCTTACTGATTTGTCCAGTAAAGAGGGTTCATATCATTATCTCAGTAAAATCATTGGTGTTTATAAATACTAAATAATTTTCATATAATGTTCTTGTTCATTTGGTGGTATCATCAATGCCTTCATTGCTTCTTCTACACTCCAATTCATACTTGCCATTAAATTCTGAATAGATAATATTTTGGTTTCCTCTCTTCCTATGAGAAGTCCCCTTTGTTCACCTTCCATTATTCCTTCATTTTTAATTTCATCAAGTATCTTCCCCATTTCTCTTTCCCCTTCCTTCTTTGTTTTGATTCTCTCTACTCTTTTCGCTAAGACTTCATTATACATCTCTTTCGCCTCTTTGCATCGAAAGTCATGCATCAATCTCCCTAT
>JAETUM010000042.1 GCA_021768625.1 Candidatus Stoquefichus sp.
ACACTAAAAAATATTATAAATTTAAATACAAAAATTTATTCATAAAAAAACTCTAGAAAATGAACTGAACCCCAAAAGTTGAACTAACAACAGGAGGGGTTTGTCAACATTCTGACGATATTAAATATTTAATATCGTTTTTTATTTATATTTATTTAAAAAGTTAAAACTGTTGTACTAAATAATGCTTTTTTTGCATATGAATAAATGTATAGTTATAGGAGGAAGTTGTGTGAATAATAATATGAAGATTGTATTAAAAGTTTTATTAGTGATTGTTATATTGTTCAATCTTCCTTTACAAAAGGTTTATAGTGAACAAGTTGAAAATGTTGTTTCTTCAATCACAACAACAGATGTAAAAAAACAATCTAATGGTAAATCTATTCATATTTATAATACACATCAAGGAGAAAAGTATGCAACAAAGTCAGTTAAAGAAGGGAGCAAATATCTTATGCAATTATTGAAGCAAAGGGGATATGATGTTGATTATGAAACAACAGATTTTGAACTTTATAAAGTAAAAAACAATATTAATTATAAATATTCTTATAATGTATCAAGAAAATATTTAAATACTGCAGTTAAAAAACATGGAACATATGATTTGGTTATAGATTTTCATAGAGATTCCATTAAGAAATCTTTATCTACTTTAACATATAAAAATAAAAGTTATGCTAAATTAATGTTTGTGGTTGGAAAAGGTAGTACAAATTATCCACAAGTCAAAAAAATGTCTAGTGAATTATCATCTCAAATCAATAAAAAAATACCTCAATTATGTAGAGGTGTTTATTTAAAACAAAGTCATTATAATCAAGGGACAACAAAAAATATGGTATTAATAGAAGTAGGTGCTAATGAGAACACATATCAAGAAATTCAGAACTCTTTAAATATTTTAGCATTAGTTATAGATGAGTATTTAAGTCAATGAAACAGTATTTTATAGATTTATGTCTTGTTATTATATTGATATGTGTTATGAGTATATTCTTTGGTAATTATAATGTATCAAAGACTATGTTTGAAAGAAAACTTGATCATTTTGAAGAAACAGTGTCTTCTGCAAAAGAAGTTGAAGAATCTTATGTGACAATTCAAGATACATCAGATAATCATGTTTCATCCTTTCTTGAAACAGTAAGTCAATATTGTGTAAAGATTATAGAGTTTATCGTGACAGTTTTTTCTGATTTCGTTAGTATGATTATGAGTAATATGGTATACTAAGAGATGAAAGTGAGTGATGTAAGCATGAATGAAAGAATTGTTTTTATGGGGACAGCATCTTTTTCATTAGCTGTTTTAAAGATGTTGATTGAAGAGAAATATAATGTTGTAGGTGTTGTTACACAACCTGACCGTTATGTTGGTAGAAAAAAGGTTTTGACAATGCCAGACGTAAAAGTAGAAGCATTAAAGTATAATATTCCAGTGATTCAACCACAAAAAGTCAGAGAAGATTATCAGGATATTATTGATTTAAAACCAGACTTAATTATAACAGCTGCTTATGGACAACTTATTCCTCAAGCAGTATTGGATATTCCACGATTAGGTTGTGTTAATGTTCATGCGTCTTTGTTGCCAAATTACCGTGGAGGAGCACCAGTTCATCAAGCTATTATTGATGGAAATGAGAAAACAGGTGTAACAATCATGTATATGGTTAAGAAAATGGACGCAGGGAATATTATTAGTCAAAAGGAAACACCTATTTTTGAAGATGATAATGTAGGTATATTATATGATCGTTTGAGTGATTTAGGTGCAGAACTTTTAAAAGAAACTTTACCTGCTATTATCAATGGAACGAATGAAAGCATTGAACAAGATGAAGCTTTGGTTACATATGCACCAACATTAACAAGAGAAGATGAACGTATTGATTGGAGTTTATCTGTAAAACAAATTTATAACAAAGTGAGAGGAACAAATCCATGGCCAGGTAGTTATACAACATATCATGGTAAAACTGTAAAGATATGGAGTGGAAAAGTTCATCAATGTGAAAATGCAAGAAAACATCATGCACATCAAGACAATGGAACAATTGTTAAAATATTTAAGGATGCTATTGGTGTTAAAGTGAATGATGGTGTTTATTTAATTACTGAATTACAGTTAGAAGGTAAAAAGAAAATGTCAGTTAAGGATTATTTAAATGGACACAATATTTTTGAAGTTGATACAAAATTTGAGTAAGATAAGGATATCCTTATCTTTTCTTTTAATTATGATATAATAAAAATGAGGTGATATCTATGCGTATGGTCGATTTAATAGAAAAGAAAAAAGATGGTTTAGAGCATAATGAAGAAGAACTTCATTTCATTATTGATGGATATGTGAAAGGTCATATTCCAGACTATCAAATGAGTGCTTGGATGATGGCTATTTGTTTTCAAGGATTAACAATGCAAGAAACTATACTTTTAACAAAAGAAATGATGTATAGTGGAGAGATATTAGACTTGAGTTCTATTCATGGAATAAAAGTAGATAAACATAGTACAGGTGGTGTTGGAGATAAGACTTCACTCGTTTTAGGACCAATGGTTGCTGCTTGTGGAGTTCCAGTTGCAAAAATGAGTGGAAGAGGGCTAGGACATACAGGTGGTACATTAGATAAACTAGAATCTATTCCAGGTTTTTGCATACAAATTGAAAAAGATGACTTTATAAAACAGGTTAATGAGTGTCATTTCTCAATTATTGGACAAAATGAACATTTGGTTCCAGCTGATAAAAAAATGTACGCTTTACGTGATGTTACAGGCACTGTGGCATGTATTCCTTTAATTGCTTCATCTATCATGTCAAAAAAATTAGCAGCAGGAAGTGATGCAATTTTGTTAGATGTAAAATATGGGAATGGTGCTTTTATGAAAACCAAGGAAGAAGCTAAAAAATTGGCTCAAGTTATGATAGATATTGGACATTCATTGGGAAAAGATACAAGAGTTACTCTTTCTAATATGTCTCAGCCATTAGGAAACGCTATAGGAAATAGTTTGGAAGTTAAAGAGGCTATATTGACCTTATTGGGGAAAGGACCAGATGATTTATTTCAGTTGTGTTTACAATCAGGGATTCAAATGTTATTACAGGCACAAAAGACCAAATCACTTCAAGAAGCAAGACAGATGTTAATGAAAGTTATTGAGGATCAAAGTGCTTTTCACGTTTTATGTCAAATGGTTAAGTCGCAGGGAGGAAATGAAAAATATATTCAGCATCCAGAATTGTTTGAAAATGCAAAAGAAATCATACCTGTTTATTCTATTGAACAAGGATATGTTAAAGATTTAAAAGCAAGAGATTTAGGTTTAGTGAGTATGAAATTAGGTGGAGGAAGAGCATCAATAGATGATGTGATTGATTATAGTGTAGGATTGATTTTAAATAAAAAGATTGGTGATTATGTTCAAAAAGGTGAAGTATTGCTTTATGTTCATACAAATCATGAATTATCTAGTGAATTAAAAGATGAAATATTAAAAGCATATGTTTTTCAAAATGAATATGTGGAAAAACCAACATTAATTGATGAAGTTCTTCAATAAACTTCATCTTTTTTCTTAACATTAAAATATAAATTGGTTATAATGGGGTGGGTGATGAAAATGGGGAAATATTTATTTTATGATATTGATGGAACTTTAGTAGGGAAATCTAAAGTGGTAACTGAAAAGACAAAATGGGCAATTAAACAAGCACAAAGAAATGGACATAGAGCTTTTTTGTGTACAGGTAGAGCACCAACATCTATAGTTAAAGAAATATTGGACATTGGATTTGATGGTGTTATTTGTAGTGCGGGAGGCTTTGTTATTATTGATGGAGAATATATTTTTGAGAATCTTATTAATCAATATTTATTAAGTGAAGTCATGACTTTGTTTATTAATAACCATGTGTTGTTTACATTAGAAACAAAGCATGCACTTTATGAAACAGCAGGTGTTCTTGAATTTTTTAATCAAAAGCATCAAAAAGAAAATCAAGATAACTTAGAATTAATGCGTTTTCTACAGTTGAGGAGACAGGGAGAAAATAGATTACCTATTCATAACTTTAATATTTTAAATACTGGAGTAACAAAGGTATGCTTTATTGCTCCACAAAAAGAAAATTTTTATAGGTGTGTACCATTTTTAGAAGACTTTTTTAATATTGTTACGTTTTCAAAAGAAACAGATGATTTTGTTAATGGAGAAATTATTATAAAAAATTGTACAAAGGCAGATGGGATTTTAAGAGTCATTAATCATTTTGGTGGAAAAATGGAAGACACTATTGGATTTGGAGATAGTATGAATGATTATCAAATGTTGGAGGAAGTGAAAACAGGAGTTGTTTATGAAAATGCTCCACAAGAATTGAAAGATTTATGTCAATACTATTTTAAAGATCCTGATGAAGATGGTATTTATCATATAATGAAAGAGTTAGATTTAATATAATTAAGTAGGTAAATAAGCATGGGAATTGGAACAATTGTAAATACACTTGCTGTTATTGTTGGAAGTATGATAGGTATAATGATAAAAGGTGGATTGAAACAAAGATATCAAGAAATCATCATGCAAGCATTAGGTTTAGCAACTTTATTTATAGGGGCATCAGGCGCTATGAGTGGGATGTTAAAGGTTATTGATAATGGATTAGAAACACAAGGAAGTATGCTATTGATAGGTTCTTTGGTTTTTGGGGCTTTGGTTGGAGAATTTCTTAATATTGAGTTACGCTTAGAACAAATTGGAGAATGGTTAAAAAGTAAAGTGCATATTAAAAATGATACACATTTTGTTGAAGGATTTGTGACATCTGCGTTAGTTATTTGTGTAGGTGCTATGGCTATTGTTGGAGCATTGCAAGATGGCTTGCAAGGAGATCCAAGTACATTGTTTGCTAAATCTATTTTAGACTTTATTATTGTTATAGTTTTTGCCTCAACTTTAGGAATAGGTGTTACTTTTTCTGCTTTGCCTTTATTTGTATATCAAGGAAGTATAACCTTATTTGCTACTTTTTTAAAACCATTTTTAACTCAAAGTGTTATAACAAATTTATCTTTTATTGGTTCTGTTTTGATTTTCGCAGTGGGAATAAATCTTTGTTTTGATAAGAAAATAAAAGTTGCTAATTTATTACCAGCTATGATTATTCCTTTTTTCTTTCATTAAAAAAGTGTAGTCAAATGGCACATTTTTGTTTATAATAAAAACAGAGGAATATTAAGGAGGAATCAACATGGAATATGAAATCGTGGGAACACCTTTGCCTGCAGTTATTTGTCATTTGAAAAAAGGTGATATGATGTTAAGTGATTCAGGAGCAATGGCTTGGATGGATCCTTGCATGGAAATGGGAACAACAAGCAATGGAGGTATTGGTAAAGCATTTGGAAGAATGTTTTCAGGAGAAACAATGTTCTTAAACACTTATACTGCTAATGGAGATGGAAAAATTGCATTCGCATCATCTTTCCCAGGTGAAATTAGAAAATATGATATTGAACCAGGAAAAGAAATTGTTGTACAAAAATCTGCTTTCTTAGCAAGTGAACCAACAGTTGAAAGAACAACTTTCTTCAATAAAAAAGCTATGACAGGTATTTTTGGGGGAGAAGGATTTATTATGAGTAAACTTTCTGGAAAAGGAACAGTATTTGTTGAAATTGATGGAGCAACTGTAGAATACGACTTAGCACCAGGACAACAAATTGTTGTAGATACAGGATATGTAGCTGTTATGGATGCAACTTGTACAATGACAACTCAATCTGTCAAAGGGTTAAAGAATAAGATGTTAGGTGGAGAAGGGTTCTTTAACACTGTTATTACTGGACCAGGACGTGTCGTTCTTCAAACTATGCCTATTTCTGCTATTGCTGGAACATTAGCTGGTATGATTGGAACAGGTAAATAAGAAATGATAAAAAGTCACATTGTGACTTTTTTAATTTAAAGTGCACTATTTTCCATTTTGTCTATTTCTACATCATATAATGTTTTGCATAGATGTTATTTTAGAGATGTTAAACTGTTTGCTGATTTTTTGGCTTTAAGGAAAATATACAGGATATTATAATGAAGAGAGAATAAAAGCAAAACTAAAAGGCTTGATACCTTTACATGCAAGGGCTCAAGCCTTATCTTTTAGTCTAACTTTTTGAAAACATTACAATTTAGACATAGCTTTTATTTTATTGATAATATTTTTGATAATAACGAATTCTAATAATATCTAAAATCATCATTGTTTGATAGTTAAACTGAATACCATCAAACTTACCTAATACATGAATGATATAATCAGCACATACATTATCATAGTTTGTATATTTGATATTTTGTGTGATCAAGACTAAATCAGCAGCACAAATATTTTTTGGTTTGAGTTTTGGCATATATGATTTCATAGATCTACCTGTTGCAGTGACAAATATAACAATATCATTTTCTGTAAATTGAAAGTCTTTATCAAATTGATGATATTCAACAACTTCTTTCCCTAAAGTGATTAAGTCTGTTTGAAAATCAACAGCAACACTTGTTGGATATAATGCTCCAATAATAACAATTCTTTCTTGCTTAAAAATCAATTCACAAAGTTCATCGATTAACTTCAAAAATTCATTATTATCTCTTGTCTTTTCAACATGATTAATCATTTTATCAAGATCTACATTTAACATTCTTGATTGTATTTGATCATTACGTAATTGGTGATCTATCATTAAAGTCTGTTTAAAGTCATCAAAGTTATGAAACCCTAAATGTTTACAAAAATCTAAAACCTCACACTCTTGAAATTGTCCTTCTTCTAAAAGTTTATTTAGAGAATAATGACATATTTTTGTGTAGTTCTTAACTATGAAGCAGCCTATTTTATACATATAATCATTATCTAAACAACCATTTAAATATTTTAGTATTCTAGAAATTAATATATCCATACTCGTCACCTCTTGAGTATTATAACATAATTTATACTAAAATAATTATTTATTTATAACGTTTTCTATATTAATAACTTTATATCCTAATGTTTCTATTGCTTGAATGATTTTATCATGAGATAGAGGGATTTTTGCATAAAGAGTACCTGTATGATTTTTTGAATGAATATGTAAATGATTGTTTTTATCTTGATTAAAAGTATTTTCAATTTTTATAAGACAATTTTGACATGATATTCCATCTATCCATATTTTATAACAATAAGGATATTGTTTATAATTTCTTGTATGATGAGAAACTCTACTTTCTTGACCACAACAACCATGAGAAAGCTTTTTAGCATAAGATTTAATACTATAAATGCATATAACGATAAGTATAAGACAAATAATTGCAGTTGACATAATACCCTCCTTTAGTTAGCACGAGCTAACTATAACATATAATATATCAGATATTATAAAATGTCAAATTATAGTTTTAAAAGATACAATTATTTGAATTGCATATTGTATTTCTAATGTGTTTGGTATAAAAGAACTGTATAAAAATATATTTAAATTAGAGCTTTTATGGAATGAGGCTCAATAAGTAGATGTATTATAGAAAATAAGTATAAAAATGAACAAATAAAAGGAAAGAAAACATGCATTTAGATATTTCATCTATTAATTATTTCAAAAGAGAGTATTTCAATTGACAAAATCGCCGGGGGGGGGGGGTATCATAGAGATGATTAAAATAATTTGTATGAGGAGGGAAAAACATATGTCAAGAAGGAGTATATTTACGACTTTTAAAAAATTAATAAAATTAACTTTATGTATTTGTATGGTCTTGATGACTATGGCTTTTGCCACACCTTCTACAGTTCTTGCAGCAAATAAGAATATTGAAACAGAAAATGTTCGTTCTAATGATGAGGTCAAAAACTATAAATTATATATTCGTCATTTTCTTGAAGTAGATGGTCTTATGTTTATGGATTCTGTAGATACCCCATTAAATATATCTGTTAATCAATTAAAAAACGGATATAACGTTTTATTAAATCAATATAAAAAGGAAGGAATTGTTCCAAGCAAGCAGTCATTCATAATTACAGAAGACGACTTTGACGATGGAAAGTATACAGCTGATATTTATTATACAGTGAAAGATGGATATCAAGTTAAATACAATAAACCAAAGACAAGAAGTATTTATGCAGGAACGTTTGATGATATAACAATTTCAGCAATCCAAACAATAAAAGTAACTTTAAATTATGAGTTTTCAGCATATGGAGCATTACCAGGTATGAGTGCTCATAGTAAAGATGAGATTATGTTAACATCACAATCAGATGGAACTTATTCTCTTGATTGGGAAGTGCCACGTATTAAGGGATATAATGTTGCATTGGATGAAGCTCCTTTGCAATTATGTCTTGATAGTAATAACAATGTTATTGTGAGTGATGAAGAACATGAAAATGCTTGGAAGAAAGCAAGAATAAAAACAATAGATGGTATAACTTATACTTATGATATAAATACAAATCATTTAAAAGCGAGTGGTTTAAAGAAGGATACTCAAATAAAGGTATATTATCGTCGTATGCAAGGAACTTATACAGTTAAGCATCAAACCGTTGATGGAAAAACATTATTGGTTCAAAATAATCAACCTGGAAGGGTTGGTGCTTTAACAATGGCTGAAGCTGTTGATATTCCAGGATATACAGCAAGAGTATTTTCACAACAGATTATTAAAACTGATGGATCAACAGTTGTTGTTATTTTATATGATACAGCTGACTATCGTATTGTTTTTGATACACAGGGAGGAAATTACATTGTACGCCAAAGTGTACAACTTGGTGAAAGTATTGACTTTAGAAATGTTGCGCCTACAAGAAAAGGTTATACATTTGCAGGATGGCAGTATAAAGATAAAAGTGGAAAATTAGTTGATCTTTCTGTAGAAAATGATCAATTTGAAGTAACCAATGAATTTCTTAATAATGTAATGATTAATGATACTGATTCTATGAAATCAATAACTCTTGTAGCAAAATGGGAGCCTGATGTTTCTTCTGTTACAGTCGTATTTTGGACAGAAGATCCAGACTATACAACAACAAGTAAAAACCCAAAAGTTGATTCTGGTGCTTTTAGTAATGTTGGAAGTTTTAAATTACAAAATTTAAAATCAGAAGATTCATTAGTTGAAGAAAAAGATGGAAAACAAGTCTTAAAAACTGATATTCAGAAAATGATAGATGAGCAATTTAGAGAAAAAATGGGTTATGTTTTTGACCCTGATTTAGATGCAGATGGTAATTATAATGGAACACATATGGGAGAAGTTGCAGTTGCTGATTTTTATAGTGCAAGTCAAGATATGCCTTATCGTATTCTTGTAGAAGATGCACAAGGAAATGAAATTGATGCAACAAAAGTTGCTGCAGATGGAAGCACTTTGATATATGTTTTCTATGTACGTAATATTTATACATTAAGATTCCATTATTATACAGATGATTATAAACTTTATAGTAATACAATTTCATTATCATATCATAGTGGAAGTCCGTCTTCAGGACAAATAAAAGATATAGATCAATCTGAATTGGTGGTTGATGGAAAACCAAAATTAGATGGAACAATTACGGTTTCAGCAAAGTATGGTACAGACTTAAGAAATCTATGGCCACATACAAATGTTTCTTTAAAAGAAGCAGGATATGGAACAAATTGGAATTTCATATCATGGGCATCAACAGCAGGTCGATATAATCAAAAATATATTATTGATGCTAACAAAGATAGTGATCCATATTCACAAAATGCAGAATCTACTATCATGGGATTATATGGTTCTATGAGTTCTGAAATTGTAGCTAACCCAGCAGATCCTAGTGAAGTTCATGATTTATATGCTTTTTGGACATCTAATCGTATTAATTATTATCAATATAATCATTGTTATGAAATACCAAATATGACTAGCAATGATCTTCTTAAAGAAGATGTGAAAGTCATTAGTGACAGTATTGGAAGTGTTGATATTAGTAATGAAAAGAATAAATTATATCTTTTCCCTATACAAGACGATATTTTTAAACTATATAAGTTTAGCGATTTACTTGTTGTAGATGAAAATGGAAATACAATGGATTCAAACTTTGAAAACGGTTATTATGCAATACGTCCATATGAGGATCCAACTGATGGAGTTACAAAATACTATGCTATTGGGCGTCGTGTTTCAGCAAAATCAACAAATGCTATTCAAAAACAATCTCCAAGTGCACGTCTTCATTTATCAAGAGTTAATAGCATGCCAGATCATAATACACAATATAATGATGCGGATGGTAGATATGATGGAAGACAAGTAGGAGCAGAAAATAACCCATATAATCTGTATTTTTACTATAATAGAGATCGTTATACAATAACATATATGGTAAATGATGAAGAACTTGGAAAAGTAGAACTTCCTTACGGAGCTCTTTTAGAAGAAACTCAGTATGGCTTTAAGAATGAAAATGGAACATATTCTATTGGTTATAAAATGAAAAATGATGATCCTACTTTAACTCAAGTATGGACACCAATAAAAGATGAAAATAATCAAATTATTCAACGTGATGTTTGTCCTAACAAATCACCACAGGGAACAAAACCATGGACATTTTCATATTGGAGTTTGGGTCCAGCAGGAACAAGAACAATGACTTGGGCAAATGATGCTAAAGCAAATGTTATTGTAGAGTCAAATTTACGTCTTTATGCGCAATGGATTGCACCTGAGTATAAAATTATATTTGATTGGAATGATGGTCTCCCAATTGAAACAAGTCAAATAGCACCTAAAGAACAAATTCTAAAAGGTGGACAAAGTGTTTCAGCTAATGGTATCATACCAAGACTAATAAGAAATGGTTATACTTTAGAGGGATGGAAAATTATTAAATGTGATAGTTATCCAAATTTTGTAGGTAATGATTATGATTTTAATATGAATCTTTATTCAGATATAACAATTCAAGCAAATTGGAAATCAAATAATGAAAAAGTCACTGATTACACAGTAAGATATGTTACTATTGAAAATGGTAAAGAAATAGAAATAGCGCCAACGAAAACAGTACAGCATTTCCATTATAAACAAGGTATTGAAATATGGGAAAAACCTATAAAACCAACATTAAAAGGATATGAAGATTATGTTCCAGTATTACAAAATGTAAGTTTTATATTAAAAGAAAATGCTGATGAGAATGTTTTAACATTCTACTATACAACTTCATATCAAAAGAGTTATACTGTAAGATATATAGATAAGGATACAAAGAAAGTTATTTATACAACTGCACCAACCTTAGGACATTTTTCTTACTTAACTGTTTATCCAACACAAAATGAATGTCAAAAATTAAATGAATTGGGGTATTCTGTAGTAGATAATCAAGTTCAAAATATTATTTTAAATGATCAAAATCCTCATCAAACTGTTGATTTTTATATAAAAGCAAGATCTTATCAAATTCGTTATTTAGGATTAGATGATTACTATAAACAAAATGAATTATTAAATAATAAGACTGAATATAAAGTTATTGAAAAGAGTTTTAAATTAAATAATCCTGGAAGTTTTACAATGGATGGAAAAACATATGTTTTTGCAGGATGGAAACTTGCTGATGAAACGGAAGAAATTGATGGAGTTGATTTTAATGGTCAAGCAGTAAGTCAAAATGTTGTGATTGAAACAGGGACAACAGGACACTTAACATTTATTGCAACATGGAAAATATTATCAAATGATAAAAAACCACAAATAAAAGATGAGCCAGTGTCAAATAAAGATCCTAATTCAAAACAAGAACATAATAAAAAGAACAATGTTCAAACAAATGATTCTTATTTATTTGAATTATGGTTAGCATTAGGAATTGTTTCTTTAATGAGCTTAAAAGTTTTGATGAGTAAAAAGAATAAATATGAATAATATGGAATTTCTCTTTTGAGAGATTCCATTTTTCATTTTAAATAATTGATGACATAAGAAAACATTAATTTTTTGAAGAAGATTGTAGTATTCTTTAATGATTGTGATATAATAGTGAAAAAATAATACAAGGAGTAATAAAATGAAATATTTAATTGACCCAATGGATTTATCTGTTGAAGAAATTGATAACTTGATTTCTTTGGCACAAGATATTATTAAAGATCCAACAAAGTACCAAAATGTATGTCAAAACAAGATTCTTGCAACATTGTTTTTTGAACCAAGTACAAGAACAAGATTAAGTTTTGAGTCAGCAATGCTTTCGTTAGGAGGAAAAGTTCTAGGATTCTCTAATGCTTCTTCAAGTAGTTCTACAAAAGGAGAAAGTGTTACTGATACAATTTGGACAGTTTCTTGTTATAGTGATATTATTGCAATGAGACATCCTAAAGAGGGGGCACCATTGGTTGCTTCAAGACGTAGTAAAGTTCCTTTGATTAATGCTGGAGATGGTGGGCATAATCATCCTACTCAAACATTGACTGATTTATTAACAATTCAAAGAGAAAAGGGGAGATTGGACAATCTCACAATTGGTTTTTGTGGAGATTTAAAATTTGGAAGAACCGTTCATTCATTATTAAAGGCTATGTCGAGATATGAAAATGTAAAATTTGTTTTTATATCACCTAAAGAACTAAATATACCAGAGTATTTGAAGAAAGATTTATTAGAGGCTAGAAATTTAGACTATAAGGAAGTCAATAAAATCGAAGATGTTATAGATGAATTGGATATTATTTACATGACACGTGTACAAAAAGAGAGATTCTTCAATGAACAAGATTATATTCGATTAAAAGATACTTATATTTTAGATTTAAAGAAATTAGAAAATTCTAAAAATGATTTAATTATTATGCATCCATTACCACGTGTTAATGAAATAGCAACAGAGGTAGATGATGATCCTCGTGCAAAATATTTTGATCAGGTACAAAATGGAAGATATATGCGTATGGCATTGATTATGACAATGTTAGGATTACAAAATGAGGTGTCAAAATGAAAATAGATAGTATTATTAATGGAATTGTTTTAGATCATATTACTGCTGGTAAAGCAATGAAAGTTTATGAAGCATTAGGTTTAGATAATTTAGATTGTAGTGTTGCAATTATTAAAAATGTTAAATCTAATAAAATGGGAAAAAAAGATATTTTAAAGATAGATAATGATTTTGAGATTGATCTTGATGTTTTAGGATATTTAGATCCTCATATTACAGTAAGTATTATTAAAGATGGAAAGACTGTTGAAAAAAAGAAGTTACAATTACCAAAAAAGATTATTAACATTGAAAAATGTAAAAATCCACGTTGTATTACTTCTGTAGAAGATGATTTAGATCAAGTCTTCTATCTAGCAAATGAAGAAGAACATATATATCGTTGTATGTATTGTGAAAGTCGTATAAGTAAAGATTAAATGTTATATAGTTTTATAGATGAACATTAAATACATGATGATATATCAAAAAGGTTGGGTTTTGATATGTACCCTCCTTACTGGTTTGTCCAGTAAAGAGGTACATATTATTTTTGCTCAGCCTTTTTATGTATATTAAAAGTTTGTTTATCAAATTTAAAATTATTGATACACTTTTCTTGATAACTCTTAATTAGTTAAATTGATATATCTTCCTTTTTCGTTAACGATATACATATCCATGATAACTGTTTTCACTTTGATATTATCTAATTGATGTAGGGCGAATTTTGCAAACATTCAAAATAAAGGAATATGAAGATATCGGGTAATGTCAAACTCATTATTTGAGGACTAGGCGACAAATACGAAAGCAAGGTGACTATTTAATTCCATGTATTGCGTTATCCATCAAATAAAAAAGCTGATAAACATTTGGCAATAACAACACCTAAATTATCTGAAGCAGACACAAGACTTAACAGTAGAACAGCAAAGGAAGAAAATGTCGACGGATCAATAACATAAGAGCATGTGCAGAGAATTGTAAAGGTGGAAATCATTTTCGTATAGCAGATTGGCGGCAGAGTATAAATACTCTGTCGTATTTTTTTGAGTAAACATATTTTTATTTTATAGTCTTCTCAAAAACGGTCAACGGATTTATACTATGTTTGGATTAACTGAAACGGTTAATAGGAGGTATGTTATGAATGATAAATTTTTTCGATTACCATTAGAAAAACAACAAAGAATCATTAACGCTGCATATAAAGTCTTTTCTGAAAATAGTTATAAGAAAGCACCTATGTCAGAGATAGCTACTGAAGGTTGCGTCTCAAAAGCATTACTTTTTCATTACTTTACAAACAAAAAAGAATTATATATGTACCTATGGGCGAACGCTATTGAGATGACAAGGGAAGCGATTATAGAATACAAAACTTTGGAAACAGATGATTTTTTTGAAATGCTGAAAAGAAGCTTATTATCGAAGTGTTCACTTATGCGTGATTATCCACATTTATATGTTTTTTGTCTAAGAGCATATTATGAAACGGATCCGGAAATACAAAATTCCATTCAAGAAAATTATAATGATGTCAGTAAGGTGAGTGAAATGACAGTGTTTGAGAAAATAGATATATCAAAATTTCGGAAAGATATTGATATAAAAACAATGTATGCTGAAATCTTTTACGCTGTCGATGGATATATGCTGAAAAAATATCGTTCAAATTGTATTGTGCCAGATGAAATCGAAAAAGAAATTATTGTTTTAATTGATTTTTGGAAAAAGGTTTACATGCAGGAGGTGTGAACAAAATGCAACATAAAACAATTTTGGCACAAGGTGGAACTGTACATTATTGGATTGCTAGAAATGAAAACATATCAGACTGTATTGTTTTTACGCATGGAGTAACTGCAGACCATACCATGTTTGAAAAACAGATACCTTACTTTTCGGATAATTACACAATTATTTTGTGGGATGTTCCTATGCATGGATTGTCGAGACCATATCAGCAATTCACTTATCAAGATACAACAGAAATATTACATAGCATATTACAAAAAGAAAACATTGAAAAAACATTTTTAGTGGGAATGTCTATGGGTG
The DNA here is from genome assembly GCA_021768625.1 of Candidatus Stoquefichus sp. Classification (GTDB taxonomy): domain Bacteria; phylum Bacillota_I; class Bacilli_A; order Erysipelotrichales; family Coprobacillaceae; genus MGBC163490. Next base: position 15,094 of record JAETUM010000042.1, read on the forward strand.
GCTATCCAAGTCAGCATTTTGCGGTTATGTATCCTGATATGGTAAAAGGATTTGTGGCGTTAGATACAACGCCATTGGGACTTAAATATTATTCAAAATCAGACTTGTGGTGGCTGAAGCGGGTTACTCCAATGGCAAAATGCTTTACAACCAATCTTTTGCGAAAGAGTATAGCATGGTCGGTATCAGAAAGCCACTACTCCTATCAAAAAATGTTGTCAATGTTAAAACCACTGTCTAAAGCAGAAATTATTCAGCAAATGCAGATTGCCTATGAATACTTTATTGTGGAAAATAAAGATGTTGATTTTTCGTTCCCTGTATTGATACTGGTGGGTGAGAAAGACAGTACAGGAAAGGTAAAGGCATATTGCAAAGAATGGGCAAAACAAACAGGGTATCCTTTGCATTTTATAAAACAAGCAAAACATTTTGCCAATGGAGATAATCCAGAGCAAGTAAATAGGGAAATAGAAAATTTTATTATTGAAATTGTCCACCAAGAAAGGGAAAACGATGTTGTATTATGACGAATATGGAAGCAAGGAAAATCCGACTATCTTGCTGTTGCATGGGGCGGGTGCGCTTGATACATTTTGTAGGCAGTATTGCTTTTCTGATAAATATCATCTTGTTGTACCTCACTTAGCAGGTGCAGGAAAGGCGGCTGCTGAAATTTATGAGCCAGAAAAGACCACAGAGGAACTCTTTACGCTCATTAAAAGCCTACATAAAAAACGAATTGGCGTAATTGGTCATTCGCTTGGAGGTCAGATTGCAATAATGCTTGTCAGCAAGAATCCTGAATTATTTAATTTTGCCATATTTTTAAGTGCATGGGTAAATCCTAAGCCAAAAACAATTCAGATGTACTGTTCTCTTGCAAGATTATCCACAAAAATGCTGCATTGTAGACGATTGTTGCTGCTTCAAGGAAGGTATTGGCATTATACCAGAGAGCAAGCAAATAATATGGCAGAATATTCAAAACAGATTACTCCACAGGTGTATCGTTCTTTTTTTGCTAATACATTAGATTTATCAAGGTTATCAGAATATCAAGCTGTAACAATACCTATGTTAGCTATTTGTGGAAGTGAGGAAATAAAAGACATGAAAACATCTCTTAAACAGCTTGCGCAAAATCCAAACTGCCGAACAATAACATTACAAGGAGCAAACCATAACTTTCCAATGCGAAATGCCACACAGCTTAATTCAATACTTAAACAATTTATATTTGAGTGCTTATGAAAAGAGAAACAGTATGGATACGTAGTCTTGTTTTTGATAGCAAAACTCGTAACAGATTTATGTTTTTTCTTTTGTCGCCTTTTATTAAAATATGCATCAAGAAAAGTATATTAAAGAGGTAAAGCTTTGTAATCCTATGAAGATAAGCAGCATTCATATTCATATATTTGAATACTTTTTATAGTTATATAGTAAGGAAAACTTTTCCATATTATTACAATTACTTATAAATTTAAAATGTTTATATAAATATGAAAAAATATTATTTGCTAAAGAGTTTTATGAATAATATAATGAATATAAGAGGTGTTTATATGGGAATAGATATAAAGAAAATATTAGTTAATGGTATGTTAGAATTATGTCAGACAATAAATTTAGAAACATTAACGATTCAGCAATTGTTAGATCATACTGGTGTAAGCAGACAAACTTTTTATAATCACTTTTTAGATAAAAATGATTTAATTCATTATATTTATAATACAAAAATCATTCCAGATTTTAATAATCAGAAAACAATAATAGACTTTTATGAGTCATTACTTATTACCTTTAAGAATATGCAAGATTATCATGTGTTTATGAAACAAGCTTGTATGATGGATGGACAAAATTGTTTGAGAAATTATATATTTGAACATTGCAAATCTTTTGATATGGAATGGCATCAAAAATTATATGGACATAAACCTATGCCTGATGCGTTGAAGTTTGCAACTGAATATCATGCAACAGCTTCTAGTAGTATGACATTATCTTGGATTTTATCAGATATGCCAGTGTCTTGTGAAGAAATGGCTAAGATGATTGTTGATATGAGAGCAATTGGCATGGACGTTTTATTTAAAGATGGTGAATCTCAACAGAATCCATATTTAAAAAATTGACAAAATTGATAAAATGTCAATTTATAGATTTATATTGTTTTTTGTATATTTTTCTTCTTTTTCTTTGTGCTAAAATATAATTATAAAGAGAAAGGAGTTTTTTTATGAAAATTGTTAAAAATGAAAAAGGACAAGCGATTGCTCCAAGAACAGTACCTATGAATAAAGAATGTTTTCAAATGGATAATAAAACAAGAATTTATTGGATGGGTGGCGGTGGTTTGATGATTCATAGTCATCAAACAAATATTATGATTGATCCTGTATTAAGAGGTTTTGATCTTCCTTTGTTATATGAAATTCCTTTAAAAGCTAAGGATATTCCATGTTTAGATGCAGTACTTATTACACATATAGATAATGATCATTTTAGTAGAGAAACATGTATGGATGTAAAGAAAGTTTGTCAATCATATCATGCACCTAACTATGTTGCTGATGTTATGAATGATGAGGGTTATCAAACACAGAAACATGATATTCATGAAAGCTTTCATCTCAATGATATGAGTATTACATTGACTCCTGCAAAACATAATTGGCAAAATGGATCAAAGAAATGGCAGTATCGCTATTGGGAAGAAAAGGATTATTGTGGGTATTGGTTTGATACTCCTGATGGTACAATTTGGTTACCAGGTGATTCAAAATTATTGGAAGAGCATTTACATATGGAAGAACCAGATGTTATTTTATTTGATTTTGCTGATAATGATTGGCATATAACTCTTGAGGGTGCTATTCAATTTGCTAATACATATCCTCACTCAGATTTAATTTGTATTCATTGGGGAAGTGTGGATGCTCCTGAAATGACACCATTTAATGGTAATCCTGAAGACCTTTATGATAGAGTTATTAATCCTCAAAGAATTAAAGTTCTTGCTCCAGGTGAAGAGTATATTTTAAAAGGATAATTATAATATGAAAAAGAGACTTTATTTGATGAGACATGGTCAAACTTTATTTAATACTCAACATAAGATTCAGGGGTGGTGTGACTCGCCATTAACAGAATTAGGGAAAAAGCAAGCGAAGAAAGCAAAATAGTACTTTGATGATTGCCATATAACATTTGATCATGCATACTCTTCAACAAGTGAGAGGTGTTGTGATACATTAGAAATTATTACAGATATGCAATATACAAGATTGAAGGGATTAAAAGAGATGTTTTATGGAGAGTTAGAAGGAGAAAGTGATAGACTTGCAGAAAATAATCCATTAAAATGTGAAACTTATTATTTACAATTTGGAGGAGAATCTTCTAATACAACAAAAGAGAGAATGGTAAAAACCTTAACAGATATTATGAATAAGGAAGATCATTTTTCTGTTTTGGCTGTTTCTCATGGTGGAGCGTGTTTTAACTTTTTAAGAGCATGGCAAGATCCTATGAAAGAATTAAATAAAGGTATTACAAATTGTTGTATATTCGTTTATGAATATGATAATAATCAATTTCAGTTAGTTGATGTGATTAGACAGGATATATAGGAGGTAATGATGGAATATATTTACTTAGGAAATTCAGATTTAAAAGTATCAAAAGTATGTTTAGGATGTATGGGATTTGGAGAAGCACAAAAAGGAATGCATTCGTGGACATTGCCATATGAGGAATCAAAAGAGATAATGAAATATGCTTTATCAAAAGGAATTAATTTTTTTGATACTGCGATGGCTTATCAAGGTGGAACAAGTGAAGAATTTGTTGGAAGATTTGTGAAAGAATGTGTGAAAAGGGAAGATGTTATAATAGCAACTAAATTTCATGGAAGAACAAAGGAGCAAATTGAAAGTGGAATAAGTGCTAAAGAACATATTCAAACATGTTTAAATAATAGTTTAAAAAGATTGCAAATGGACTATGTGGATTTATATATATTGCATGCATGGGATGAAAACACACCAATAGAAGAAACAATGGAAGCTTTAAATGATATGATTCTTTTAAAAAAGGTAAGATATATAGGTATATCTAATTGTTATGCATGGCAGCTTGCGAAAGCAAATGAAATAGCTAAAGAAAAAGGATGGGCTCAATTTATTTCTGTACAAGGTCATTATAACTTAATCTTTAGAGAAGAAGAAAGAGAAATGAAGCCTTATTGTGATTTACATCATGTTGCAATGACGCCTTATAGTGCATTAGCATCAGGAAGATTAGCAAAACATCCTGGAGAGTTATCAAAAAGAATGCAAGAAGATCAGTATGCTAAAGGGAAGTATAATGCAACAGAAGATGAAGATTTAAAGATTATTCACAGAGTAGAAGAACTTGCTAGTAAAAAAGGTGTTTCGATGACTGAAATTTCTTTAGCATGGCTTATGAGTCAGGTTGCTTCACCTGTTGTTGGAGCAACAAAACCACAACATATTGATGGTGCAGTGAAAGCTGTTGATGTAAAATTAAGCCAAGAAGAAAAAGATTACTTAGAAGAACTATATGTGCCTCATGCACTTGTTGGAGTCATGGCAGAGAAGAAAAACAAGAAATAGTGAATGGACTATAGATTATGATTCTATAGTCTATTTTTATTTAAAAAGTTTAATATAGTAAACATTAAATAAAATATATTAAATTTTTATTGAAATTTATGTCAATTCATGTATAATAGTAAACGTGTTATCTATATATACAAAAAGTTTAGTATAACCAAACATATGGAGGCTATTATGAATATTGGAAATAAATTAAAAGAATTAAGAATTAGTAATGATTTGACACTTCAAGAGTTAGCTTCACGTAGTGAACTAACCAAGGGCTTTTTATCTCAAGTAGAAAGAAATTTAACAAGTCCTAGTATTTCTACTTTAGAAGATATTTTAGAAGCTTTAGGTACAAATCTTTCAGAGTTTTTTCAATCTGATATAGAAGAACAAATTGTATTTCACACCCAGGACTTCTTTGTGGATGAAAGGGATGAATATATGATTGAATGGATTATTCCTAATGCTCAAAAGAATGAAATGGAACCCATTTTATTAACATTGTACCCTCAACAAAGAAGTCAATTAATGGAAAGTCATAGTGGAGAGGAATTTGGTTATATACTTAAAGGAAGTGTTGTTTTAGTAAGAGACAACAAAAGATATAGATTAAAAGCAAAAGAAACATTTTATATAAATGGGAAAAGTAGTCATTATTTAGAGAATATCGGAAATAGTGAAGCAAAAATATTATGGGTAACAACCCCACCAATGTTTTAGTAAGGGAGAGTAAAATGGAGAAAAAATTGATACAATTTCGTAATATCGTCAAAGAATTTGACGGACAAATTGTTTTAAAAGGAATTAATTTAGATATTTATGAAAATGAATTTGTAACATTGTTAGGTCCATCAGGCTGTGGAAAAACAACTTTATTACGTATTTTAGGAGGCTTTTTAGAAGCAAATGAGGGGTCTATTTTATTTGATGGAGAAGATATTGCTAATAAACCACCCTATCAAAGAGAATTAAATACGGTCTTTCAAAAATATGCTTTATTTCCACATCTTAATGTTTATCAAAATATAGCTTTTGGATTAAAAATTAAAAAGATGAGTAAAGATGTCATTGATCAAAAAGTTATGAGAATGCTTAAACTAATAGGTCTAGAAGGTTTTGAGAATAAGAATGTAACTCAGTTATCTGGGGGACAACAACAAAGAATTGCAATTGCTAGAGCTTTGGTTAACGAACCACAAGTTTTATTGTTAGATGAACCATTAGGAGCATTAGATTTAAAGTTAAGAAAAGAAATGCAATATGAATTAAAAAGAATCCAACAAGAAGTAGGAATTACTTTTATATATGTTACTCATGATCAAGAGGAAGCCCTAACAATGTCTGATAAGATTGTTGTTATGAAAGATGGAGAAATACAACAAGTTGGAACACCACAAGATATTTATAATGAACCAGTCAATAGATATGTTGCTAGTTTTATAGGGGAAAGTAATATTATTCAAGGTGTTATGTTAGAGGATTATAAAGTTAAATTTGATGATCATGAATTTGAATGTGTTGATTTTGGTTTTAAAGAAAATGAGAAGGTTGATATTGTTTTAAGACCAGAAGATATTGATATTGTATCTGTTGAGGACGGAAAATTAACTGGTGAGGTTTTAAGTGTTCTATTTAAAGGTGTATGGAACGAAGTTATGGTAGAAACTGTACCAGGAACAACAGTTATAGTTAATATGAATGTGATTTCTAATAGAGATGTAGAAAATGAAACAAAGGACGAAAAGTTAAGTGCTAATGACTTTTATGTGGATATTGAGGAAGTTGCCTCTTTAGATGATAAAGACATTATAGCAAGAGCTGATGCTCAAGCATGGAATCCAGAGGATGATACATTTACATCTATTACAAAAATCGAGCATAATTTAGAAGAAAAATTGGGAGAATATTATGTGACTTTTTCTACTGCATCTGGACTATCTATTACAAGAAAAATTATTGTTGTAGATCAGAAATATGTTAAAAATGAAAGAGCAAATGAAGCTGTGAGTGCATTTAATTTCTTCAAAACAGTTGATGAAATTAAAGAATCTGTAACATTAGATACAGATTTAAAAACTTGGGCAAATGCTATAGGATGGAAGTTATCTAATGAAGATGAATCTGTAGATATTTATGTAGATTATGATTTTGATCCAGAGGATATAAAAGTTGGAGTTTATCAAGTGAGGTTTTCTACAGAGGGTAGAGAATTAAAAATACATACGACTGATTTTATTGAAGAAGGGCAAGAGGTCGGTTTAACATTTAGTCCTGAAGATATTCATATTATGGAAAAAATGGTATTTTAGATGAAGAAGTTTTCACATTTGGCAATACCATATATTGTATGGAGCGTTATTATGCTTTTGTTACCAATGTTATTGATAGCTTTTTATTCAATGACTAATGGGGGCAATGGTGTTGTTAATTTTATGTTTACATTTGATAACTTTAAGAGATTTTTTACCGACCCAGATTTCTTATTGATATTATGGCGATCTATTTCTATCGCTTTAAAAACAACTGTTATTTGTATTTTGATTGGATACCCAACGGCTTACTTTATTTCGAGATGTAGTGAACGTGTAAGTCAAATCTTGATATTAATGATTACTTTACCAATGTGGATAAATATGTTGGTAAGAACTTATGCATGGATTGGTTTGTTGTCTGATGGAGGTATTTTCCAATCATTACTAAGTATGATAGGTTTTAATCATTCTCAATTACTTTATACAGAAGGAGCAGTTATGTTAGGAATGGTTTATAATTTTATTCCTTTCATGATTCTTCAAATTAATACATCTTTATCAAAGATGGATAAATCTTTATTGGAAGCAAGTGCTGATTTAGGAGCTAATCCTAAAAAAACTTTTTGGAAAGTGACTTTTCCATTATCTTTACCTGGAATTATTAGTGGTATTTCATTAGTGTTTTTACCAGCAGTCAGTTCGTTTTTTATTCCTAAACTATTAGGAGGAGGACAATACTTCTTAATTGGTAATGTTATTGAAAATCAGTTTATTACTGTTGGAGAATGGAACTTTGGTAGTGCGATTTCTATGATTATGGCAGTTATTATGATGATAAGTATGTATGCTGTAAGACAAGTAGAACTTCGTAACTCAGGTAAAGGAAAGGAGAAGAAAACTCATGAAAAGTAACAAGCGTCCTATAGGAACAATAATCATGATATCCATGATTATCTTCTTCTATTTACCTATTTTATTTATGATTGTTTTTTCATTTAATTCAAGTAAATCTTTAACCCATTTTACTGGTTTTAGTTTACAGTGGTATGAAAAGATGCTTACAAATAATGCTATGATGGAATCTTTATATATCACTATTTTTGTTGCTGTCTTAGCAACAGTCATTTCTACAATTGTAGGAACAATTAGTGCTATTGGTTTATCAAAGTCAAAAAAAATTGTGCATGATCTTATTATGCAGATTAATGATTTTCCAATTATGAATCCAGAAATAGTAACTGCTATTGGGCTGATGTTATTTTTTATCACAATTAAAGTTGAAAAAGGTTTAATGACAATGCTTTTAGCTCATATTGCATTTTGTATTCCATATGTTATATTGAGTGTTATGCCAAAGATACGTTCTTTAGATCCTAACTTAGCTGATGCTGCAATGGATTTGGGAGCAACACCTTGGCAATCATTAATAAAAGTTATTGTTCCACAAATTATGCCAGGTATCTTTTCAGGAGCATTAATTGCTTTTACAATGTCATTTGATGATTTTATCATATCTTATTTTGTAACAGGTAAAGGTATTAAGAATTTAAGTATTATGGTTTATACTATGTCAAAACGTGTAAATCCAAGTATTAATGCTATTTCAACATTAGTTGTTGTACTCATTACGATTGTTTTAATTATTGTCAATGTTATTCCATTGATTAGACAAAAAAGAGCAAAAGCAGGTAAAAAAATAAAAAATCAATACTTTGTAGTAGTAGGAGTAATCATTGCTCTTATTGTTGGAAGTGTTGGTTTAGGAGTGTCTCAATTTGGTGGAAAGAATAAAAAATATCAGGGACAAACACTTCATATTTATAATACTGGAGAATATACAGGAGAGAATTTACTTTCCGATTTTGAGGAAGCAACTGGGTGTAAAGTTGTGATGGATCTGTTTGAGTCCAATGAACAGATGTATATTAAGGTTGCAAATGGTGAATCTTATGATATTCTTATTCCTAGTGACTATATGATTGAAAGATTGATTCAAGAAGAGCGTCTTCAAACATTAGATCAAGATAAATTAACAGGATTGGATTTATTGAGTGATAATGTTAAAGGATTGCCATATGATCCACATAATGAATATTCTGTTCCATATTTCTGGGGAAGTGTTGGAATCGTTTATGATAAAACAAAAGTAACAGAAGCTGATCTAGAAAAAGACGGATTCTCAATATTTAAAAATCCAAAATATAGGGGTGATATATATCTTTATGATTCAGAACGTGATTCATTTATGATGGCTTTAAAAGCATTAGGATATTCTATGAATACGAAAGAGAAAAAGGAATTACAAGATGCATACCAGTGGTTAGTAGAATGTGTGCAAACAATGGAACCAGAAATTGTGACTGATGAGATTATTGATAATATGGCACAAGCAAGAAAAGCATTGGGATTGGTTTATTCTGGTGATGCTGTTTATATTATGAGTGAAAATGAAAATATGGAATACTATTTGCCTAAGGAGGGGACAAATCTTTGGTCAGATGCTATGGTTATTCCAAAGAATGCTAAGAATGTAGATTTGGCTCATGAGTTCATTAATTTTGTTTGTGATTATGATGGAGCAATGGACAATTCAAGTTATGTTGGTTATACTTCTCCAAATCAGGAAGTTATGACAGACTTGATGAAAGAAGGAGGAGACTTCCATGGTATTGATGCTTATCAACCAAGAGCAGGATATGATAAAGATGAGGTCTTCACTTATGATGAAAAAACAAGAAAGATTATTGCTGAATATTGGAGTAAGGTAAAAATTGCTGCTTCAAATGCAAATTAAAAAAACTATAACGAGTAGATAGGATGACTATCGAAAGTTATAGTTTTTATATTATATTTACTCTTCTACTATATATTCAAATTTAATATTTGCTCTATCGAATTGCCAATATTCTTTATTTAACTTAACTTCTTGAAAACCATATTTTTATAGATATGTAAAGCAGGTTTTAATTGACGATTAGAAATCAATTTGAGTTCTTTTTGCTTCGTGCTTAATGGCATAATCCATACAAGCTTTAAAAACCGCACTTCCTGCTCCTTTGCTAGTATATTGTCTTGTTGTAGCAAGTTTACAAATTACCCATATATTATTTCCTAGAGATAAAGCCAGCCTACTGATTGCAAGTAAAAGGTTTATTGAATTTTTAAAGTTACATATCCAACAATTTCCATAAAAGTATTGATTGGATAAAGTATAGCGATTATTTTAACAGATAGTCGCTATATTTTTATTTATGTATAACTGTCTTATATAATTTTGTTGCTAAAAGCATTGTATAAATATTTGCTTTATGCTATAATGCAGAAAAGATTTCATCACCATATATCAACTATAAAACTATCTCAAATATATATAATGGGGTGATGAAATGAATAATGTATTAGATAGAAATAATGATTATATTAAAAGAATTTCAAAGCTTTGTCTCTTCGATGATGATTTTATGAACATTGTCTTTCA
>JAETUM010000117.1 GCA_021768625.1 Candidatus Stoquefichus sp.
CTCTCACTCGTCTCTCGCCGAGTGCTCATTTATAATATCACTTCTTCTTCCCCTTGTAAAGTCTTTTTTTATCTTTTTTTCTTTTTTTTATTTTTTCGCCTCTTTTTCAACAGAATTCTTGTTTAATATTTTTGACCATATTACTATAATTAAATTTAAACATAATACTTATTTCTTTAATAAAGGATTAATCTTTCCTTTATATGATGATTAATCCTTTTTATTTTGATTATTTAGTTTCTTAATTTGACTTGTTCTTCCATGTTTCAAAATTCTTCTATAATTTTCTGCTAGTGCTTTTTCATATGAACTTGACATCCATGGTATATAGAATTGTTCATTTTTTAAAGGTTCTGGAAGATATTGAATATACTCCCAAAGTTCTGGCTTATTATAATCATACTTTTCATCATCTTCTAATCCAATTGGACTCATTCTTAAATAAGATGGTGCTTTATACGAATGAACCGATAATGATTGTAATGCTGCATCAATCGCTGCTTCTGACGATTTAGATTTAGGAGATAGACATAAGTCTATAATTGCACTTGCTATAGGAATCCTTGCTTCTGGAAAGCCAATAACCTTTGCTGCTTGAAATGCAATCACGCATCTCATACATGCATTAGGATTAGCTAATCCAATATCTTCATATGCTGTTGTAATAACTCGACGTTCTAAAGAATCAATATCATTAGCTTCAATAAGCTTGCCTAAATAATACATTGCACCATTTGGATCACTACCTCTTATAGATTTTTGTAATCCACTTAGTGTATCATAATATTGATCTTCATCTTTATCAAATTGAACATTAGATCTTGGTAATGATTTTTTAATACTATCAAAAGTAATTATATTGTTATCTGATAATATACTTGCTGTCTCTAAACAATTGTAAGCATAACGAATATCTCCACTACTTAAATTTGCAATATACTTTAATACACCATCTTCTACTTTATATTCATTATTTAAACCATTTTCACTTTCTAATGCATTCCTTAATCCTTCAATAATTTCCTCTTGTGTTAAAGGCTTTACCTCTACAATCTGACATCGTGAACGAATAGCTGGGTTAATAGAATGATATGGATTCGCAGTTGTACAACCTGCTATAATTAATAATCCATTTTCTATATGTGGTAATAAATGATCTTGCTTATCTTTATTTAAACGATGAACCTCATCAATAATAACAAATAATTCCCCACTCATCTTTGCCTCTTCTATAATTATATCCATCTGCTTTTTATTTCCAGTTGAAGCATTAAATATGCGATAAGGAATACCCAAGTCATTAGCCAATGCACTTGCTAATGTTGTTTTTCCACAACCAGGTGGACCATATAAAATTGTTGACATAGGATGTTTTTTATTCACAAACTGTGTAAAAAGAGATTTTTCTCCAACGATATGCCGTTGCCCTATAATATTCTTCAATGAAGTAGGTCTCATACGATAGGCTAAACTCTTTGCCATAATCATCTTTCCTTTTCTTTAAAATTTGATATAATAAGTATAACATTTTTATAAAACGAATGATAGGAGAGAAATTGTGAAAATTGTTATTCAAAGAGTTCAATATAGTTCGGTTGAAATAGATGGAAATATTAATGGTAAAATAGACAGAGGTTTTATGGCCCTCGTTGGATTTTCTAAAAATGATACTTTATCAATTATAGATAAAATGATTGATAAGATGATTCATTTAAGAATTTTCGAAGATGACCAAGGAAAAATGAATCTTTCTTTATTAGATGTTCAAGGAAGCATTCTATCTATTTCACAATTTACACTTTATGCTGACTGTAAAAAAGGAAGAAGACCAGGTTTCAGTGCTGCAGCCACACCAGATACTGCCATTCCACTTTATGAATACTTTAATCAAAAAATAAAAGAAGAAAACATTCATATAGAAACAGGGATATTTGGCGCTGATATGAAAGTTTCTTTACTTAATGATGGTCCCGTCACTATCATATTAGATAGTCAGGAAATATGTTAACATTTATAATAAGTAATAATTCATGATATGGATTATTACTTTTTGTGGTATTATAAAATCTGATGAGGAGAAAGATGCCCTTTACAATATTATGAGGACATGTTGCATATGGCCTTTAAAATTTTATGAGGAGTCTCTACTCCTCATTTTTTGTTATAATC